>NZ_AZXX01000044.1:0-69766 GCF_000512995.1 Lachnoanaerobaculum sp. MSX33
CGCAACTTCCGCCTTAGGTCCGAGAGTAACGTCTTCCATAATCCATTTATAAAACTCTTCAAAACCGGTTCTGTCAACTATATATCCGACATGCTCTTTACCGTCAGGTGCATTCGGATCGATGTATTTTTCAACATATGAATATGCATTTTTCACAATTTTAAGAATACTGTCTTCATCCACCCATTTGATAAAGTCCTCGGCCATTCTCGGATTCTTTTTTCCGGTTCTGCCAAGTAAAACCAGTCTGTAGTACTTCTCCTTACTTCTTGTCCATGCTCTTGTAGGGCAGACTGTAATACATACACCGCATCCGATACATTTTTCCGTGTTTCTTACTATCTTACCGTTAACAACCTTAAGGGCATCCACACTTTTAGACTTACATCCCTTTACACACGCCTCACAGGTAACACAGCGGTCGGGGTCATACTGCGGCTCAGTCATACCCATAATGCCGAAATCATTCATACGAACCTTGGCGCAATCGTTTGAACAACCTGTAAATGCCACCTTGAAATGCAGATTATTAGGGAAAATCTGCTTTTCCATTTTTCTTGCAAACTCTGTAGTATCATAATTTCCATAAGGACAAAGTCTTTTACCCGGACAGGCAACTACATTTCTTGTTCCTGAAGCCGCATATCCCGTATCTCTCTTTTCCTGATTTGTTCCTTCATTATCGATAATAAGCTGTATTTCTTTATTTACGGCATCCATATCCGATATTTTGATACCCGGAATCTCAACACCCTGTCGATTTGTAAGAAAAATGCTTCCGTTTCCGTACTTATCCGCAACTTCTGCAATTCTCTTTAAACTCTCCGCATCGATATATCCGCCCGGCATTCTTATTCTGGAAGCTGTCTCACCGCGTACCTTAGAAACACGAAAGGCATTTTTTTTAAGCTTTTTTACATTTATATCCATCTTTACCTCACTAATCAATCAAAGCCTTACTGTCAACATAGTTAAATACCGGTCCGTCAAGACAAATATAAGTATCATTAACCTTACAATGTCCGCATTTACCGATACCGCAGCACATCTTTCTCTCATATGAAACCCAGATGTTCTCCTCCTTAAAGCCAAGCTTTAAAAGTTCTATTACGGAAAACTTCATCATCGCAGGAGGTCCGACTACCACAGCCTGTGCGGTTTCAATATCCTTAAGCTTAAGCTCAGGAATAAACTTTGTTACAAGACCGACATTTCCGGTGTAGCCTTGTGCTTCCTTATCCATTGTTAAAATAAGATCCATTTGAGATTCCCATCTGATAATATCGTCTCTAAACAGCATATCATCAGGGCTTCTGAATCCGAGTATTACATGTTTATCCTTTGAATCTTTACTTTCACCAAGTGCATTGATAACTCCGCGCACAGGAGAAACTCCGGTACCTCCGGCTACAACCACACATTCTCCGTTAATATATTTATCAACATCAAATCCGTTACCGTACGGCCCTCTGAGAAGCAAAGTATCACCTATGTAATTTTCAAACACCTCATCAGTAACTCTTCCCACCTTACGGATAGTCAAATCGATACTGTTCTCCGTTATTCCGCTTACGGAAATAGGTGCCTCACCGAATTTTGGAATTGAAACTTCAAAGAACTGTCCCGGCTTTACATCACCTTTAAACTCAAGCCTGAATGTGTATTCTTTCTCTGTATGTTTAATAACATCTAAAATCTTTGACGGAAAAGGAATATAAGGATTAGTTCTCATTTTGCACCTCCTCTACTTTAGCTGTTACTTTGTTAATAATATTTGAGAATGAAATATACTCAGGACATACGGTATCACATCTTCCGCATCCTACACACATATTGTAGCCGAATCTCTTTTTAAAATCATATATCTTATGCATGGTTTTAAATCTCATACGCTCACCATGCTTCTTCCTGTATTCTCCACCGCCTGCAACATTTGTATATCCGTCTACCATACATGAAGCATTGACTCTTCTTCTTTCTCCGACTTTACCGTTATCTGTATAATAAACATCCTGCATTGTGTAACAGGTACATGTAGGACACACATAGTTACATCTTCCGCATCCTATACATCTTGTGTTATATTCCTCCCACATATCGGATGTAAATATTGAAAGAGGTACGCTGTCGGGCAACTTTACTCTTGTTTCATTTTCAGTTACAAATCTTGGAATAATATCCTGCTCTTTTAAGGCGTTATTTGTAAATATCTCTTCAAGAACACTATCTTTTAACTGACAATGAAACTGATTGTCTATATAATCCACTGAAAAACTGTAATCCAAATCATCTGCACGATTTGTACCCATATCCACACAGAAACAGTCCTCATATGAATGAGCACAACCTATAAGAACAAATTTTACTTTATCTCTGATTCGGGCGTAAAAATAATCTTCTTCTCTTCCATTGTGAAGATATATCTGATCAAGCCTTTTTAAAGCATTAAGATCACAGCTTCTTAAAAAGACCAAAACCTCTCTCTCATCTATTTCAGACTCCTTTACATCATTTTCCGTAAAGAAAAACAATGTCTGTGACAGAGGTGTCAAAATCTCCTTAAATGAATAATCGGATTTTTTATCAAGCTCGATCTCTGAAGCCTCTTTTACAAAATCATATCTTACTACGTCGGTATCTGTAAATCTTCCTTCTCCCACCTTGAGCACAGGTGCATAAATACGGTAGCTTTTTGATAATTCCTCAATTACTTTATTGAATCCACCGGGTAAAAATATATAACCCCTTTTCCCCATACTTTCTCCTTTATTTACTACACTATCTTCATCGACATAGTAAAGCTTAATTATATTTAAACTTTTAATACCGATTCATAGCTAAACTTCAATACATATTGATAAATCTTTATCACTGTATACAAGAAATTATAACACGAACTTTGAAAATATCAATTCCTATACTACAATGATTTGCATGAATTATTGCATATTTTTACATACAAAAAGGCTCATACTCTGAAAATGATTTTCAATAAGTATGAGCCTTATATTATTTAAATCTGCAAAATCTGTTTGCCTTATCATTACCTAATATCAGACATGTCAAAAAAGAGATTGTCAAAAGTATAATCAATATAGTTGTTTTACCAAATACGGGCCATATAAAATTATCAAGTACCAAATGTGAAAAGGCATCTCTTATAATTCTGTGAAATGCAAATATCGGCAAACTGTATACACCGAATCTTTTGAATATATTTGTCAAGAAATTCTTCTTTAATGATGTTAATACAAATATAAAATAAGAAGTACTCAAGGCATACGGCATATATATAATTCTAAGCGGATTTAATACACCTTTAAATATAGGCAATATATTTCCTTCAGCTATGCGATATCCCCAATGTCCATAAAAAATCAAAGTATAAAATCTGACATATTTAAAGAAAACAAAAAAAACCAATACACAAAAAGCTCCCATTGCAAAGAGACGTATATTTATTTCTTCAAAAATTGAAGTCTTACTTACAGATGAATATTTTTTATACAATACACCTATATAAAAATATGGAGCAAAAGATACTACCCTGTCTAAAGATAAAAAATCATCTATTTTCACCTGCCAATTCATATTAAGCATTGAAAAAAATGTAAAAAATATTATCAATACCGTTACATATATTGTAACAGCATCAGAATTAAATTGTTCTCTTTTGACTTGACTTGTTTTTTTCTTATTCAGCTTCAAAAACAACTCCAAAGGATATAGTGACAATCTGAAAAAAATAAGCGCCGAGATATACCAAGGTGTAGATGATTCATGTAAAAAATCGGGAATTATATTCCTGTCTCCATAGAATAACATATCACTTATATGCAATAATATCTTCATCATTAAAAATAACATTATAAGAGGAATAACAGATTTTAATTTAGTTCCCCTCCTTTTCCATGAATCATAATAAAGATATCCGGATAAAAATATAAATGCAGGCATATGAAAACTGTAAATGAAGAAAAAAAGTTTATTAAAAATCGTATATTCTCTTTTCTTTACAGGCAAAAGAAAATGTCCGAATACCACAAGAAAAATCAACACACCTTTAAATATATCAAGGCTGTAATTCCTTTTTCTGTGATTACCCGTATCAGAACTCATATCTCACCATCTTTCCGTTAAATTTATTTACAATTTCCTGTAATTATCCAATAACATTTTTAAATCGGCAATATCCTCAAGTAATTTCTTACCTATATCCGTATCTTTTACAAACATTCGATATACATCCTTTTCAACTATTTCCGATTCCGATTTAATGTCGGTATTGTTTATCAGGGCATCTTCTACCGAAGTAAAAGGTGTATGCGCTTTCAGTCTCAGCCCGTGGGAATTAAATATCAAAGTATATCCTGCAATTCCCGTAGTTTTATTCATAGAGCGGCAAAATCCTCCGTCTATTACAAACAGTCTTTCATTTGCACGTACAGGATGTTCACCGTCAATCGCATGAACAGGTGTATGTCCGTTTATAATATGTGAGTGCGTATCATAAAGACCGAACTCGTGTAAAATCTGAATACAAAAGCTTTCATCATAGTACTTGCTGTAATATGGATTTGATTTTTCCTTCCAAAAACTCTTATCTTCAGTATAATCTCGCTCAAAAGTCTTTACTTTTCTACCGCATAAAGGCGATTTCTCACCACCCCATAAAAACCACATAAAATCAACATCATCCTGACTCGGATTGTCAATGTAGGCTGCTCTGGCTTTTTCATCACATATATCAAACAATGCTTTTCCATGATAGCATTTGCCGTTTATACAAAGCATATCAAATATTCCGTTTTCATCCACAGGAACACAACCGTGATATATAAGATTCCTGTTATAAACATTGTACATACCGCCTTTATCATATAAAAACTTTATATGTTTATTTAATCTCTGACCTGATACAAAACTTCTATGCAGCTTCAGCATGATTTCATTTTCCTCGGCAGTAAGTTCATAAGGATTTTCCCTATTTAATGTCGGGAATATATTCGTTTTCAGTTTTGTCTTCACTCCGTCAACAGTTACATATCCTTCATCAAGATCTATATGCTCTAAAAGCAGTCTGTCATCCATACCGTATTCAGGATGCCTTTTTATAAGCTGACCTTCCAGCTTAAAGAGTATCACTTTTATTGCGGCAAGTGCGGCCTGTATTCCGTCTTCAATACCGTACTTTGACATTCCGAAAAGCATAAGATGTCTTAAGCTGATACCGTAAGCGTTCTCAAGAATTTCTACATTTCCATACTTTAAGTTATTTCTGATAACATTACAAATACATGCATCATTTCCACATGCGGCTCCCATCCAAAGAATATCATGATTTCCCCACTCAATATCAAGAGAATGATAATTCATAAGTAAGTCTATTATCTTGTCCGCATTGCCGCCTCTGTCAAAGATATCACCTACTATATGGAGATGATCGACTGCAAGCCTTTTTATAAGTGCAGAAAGTGCAATTATAAATTCATCGGCATCATCAAGATCTATAATGGTCTGCAATATATGTCTGTGATAGCTTACTTTATTTGTGTCTTCATTTTTTTGTGCATGCAAAAGCTCATCAATGATATATGCATAATCTTCAGGCAAAGCCTTTCTCACTTTTGATCTTGTATATTTGGATGATAATAACTTTGCAAGCATTATAAGATAATTCAGTGTCATCGAATACCAGTCATTATCTATCCTGTCAATTTCTGCAAGCATAGTCATTTTCTCTCTTGGATAATATATGAGAGTACACAGCTCCTGCCTGTCAAACTCGGACAATGTTTCTCCGAATATAATATCGACTTTTTCTTTTATTACTCCGGAGCAATTATTCATTATATGCAAAAAAGCTTCATATTCGCCATGTATATCACTTAAAAAGAACTCTGTACCCTTAGGCAGATTTGTTATTGCAGACAGATTTATAATCTCTCTTATAACCGCCTGACTTGACGAATAATTTTGTTTCAGAAGTTTTAAATACTTTACATTTTCCTTGTCCCTATTCATAAATTATCCCCCGTATTATATTAATTCTCCAGTTTCTCCACAGTCTCTTCAGGTTTTGTGACCTCAGTTGTAGTAAGCTTCTCAACAGTAGGTTCGGCGGTGGTTTCCTTCGCCTTTGTACTTTCTTTTGCTTTGGTACTTTCCTTCGCTTTAGTGCTTTCTTTAGGCTTAGCCGAAGTCTCCGCAGGCTTAGCACTCTCCTTGGTTTCCTTTACCTTAGTAGACTTTTCTTCGGTACTTAACTTTTCTACGGTGCTTTCACTACTTCCTGAATCCTTTTTCTTTGTTGTACTCTCTGCAGTCTTTTCTTGAGTGCTTTCAGCCTGAGTTGTAGCTGTGCTTGTACTTTGACTTACATGAGCACTTGATGTACTTTCAGTACTTGATACGCTACTTTCATTACTCTTTGAAGCGGTGGTTTCCTCACTATCGGAGTTCACCTTTATTTTGGCAGGTTTTCCCTTATATGTTGAATTGTGGAAAGGCTCTTCCTTTACCAACACACCGTCTTTTTTCACAATATATGTAGTCGCCCATCTTGAGCCTTTTTTAGCCTCGGTTACTACAACCTGTTTTCCCTTTTTCAAACTCTTATCTTCAATATACTCAGGAACCGGAGGATTTAAATCTGATATTTTCTTTGACGACATTTCAACGGTAACACCTTCTTCCAAAATAGGAATTCCTATAATTGAACATGTAAGTGTCTGTCCGGTAAGTACCGCTCGAATAGCAATAGCGGTGTCGGATGTATTTATGAATTTCATATCCGGACCTGCATATCCGTCATAGCTTACCATAGCATCTTCACCCGGAGTTACATAACTTGGCTCAAATGAATGTGCATGCCTCTCGGTTGTCTTTAAGCCTGAGAAAATAACCGCATTGTAAAGAGTTGATGAAACCTGACATACACCGCCACCCGGCTCTTCCGATAAAACACCGTTAACATAAGCCCCCGCCGGCTTGTATCCTCTCTCAAGCGTTCTGTTACCTGTAGTATTGTTGAAAGAAAACTCCTCTCCCGGCTTTATTATAAGCCCGTCAAGTGCATTGGAAGCAAGTGAGATATTTGTATTTCTGTCCTTATTATCTGTAGTCTTTGTAGTAAATGTACCTATTACCTTGTACATCTCCTTTGCTTTTGCCGTCGATATACTTGCCTTAACTTCATTTCTTACAACGGAAATATCAGCCACAAAATTTTTGCGACTTACATATGACTTAATATCCGACTTAAGTCCCTCCTAATCAATAAGATATCCGTCACTTTCATCAGCATATGTAAAACTCTTTGTTTCCTTGTTAAATCCCGATATAGATCCGTTTACAGGGTTTATATTCCATTTTTCTTTTGCTTTTTCCACCATTGAATCTATGTCGGCATCATCAAAGTTTATCTCATAATGTGATGCTGCATTGTCAACATCTGCATATATCTCATTTAAAAGTTTTGTTACCTTTGTATCCAAAACATTGTCAAGTACCATACTGTCACTTAAATCATCACCGATATGTAAAGTTAATTTCCACGGATATACTTTGTCTATGGCAGCTTTTGCCTCCGACATTTTCATTCCGGTAATATCTATCTCATCAATAGTTATTTGTTTTTTTAATTTTTCATCTGCAATTTCAGTAGTCACCTCAGTGCCGTCAACTTTTGATGACTTCAAAAACTTTCCGACTTTTTGTAATCCCGATATGGCAATCAATACCAGTATAATAAATGCCGCAACAAGAACAGCTACCGCTCTCATATTTATATCTGCCGTAAAGCCCCTTTTTTGCGATCTCTTTCTTGCTTCTCTTACTCTCTCCGAGCCTGTTTTTTTACTGCTGTTTTGTTTATTTAACATTTCAATTCCTTATAAGATCAATTAATAAAATGCCCTTATGCTATTTTTGATAAAAACATACCTTGGGATTAAATTATACCAATAATATGATTTTAAAACAATTAAAATTACTTATCAATATTTGCTTTACAAAATTTATTGTGCTAGACTTATTTATGCAAATATTTAATATATGTAAAAAGTATTTTTTTAAGGTGATTATATGAAAGAAAATTTTAAATATATAGACCTTCATACACATTCTACCGCTTCAGACGGTACATGCTCTCCCGCAGAGGTTGCCATATCGGCAAAGAAAGCTTCTCTTAGCCTTATTGCACTTACGGATCATGACACTATGGCAGGTGTGGAAGAATGTTTTAAAAAAGGATTGGAACTTGATTTATCCGTAATAGCCGGAGTTGAAATGAGCTGTGTATATAAAGATAAAGAAATACATATTCTGGGTTATCTGCTGCCTTCTTCAATTTCTAAGAGAGAACTGAATATTCCAAAAGAAATATTTGAGGATTTGAGTTTTTTTGCAAAAGAAAGGGCTGAAAGAAACGCTGAAATAATCAGGAGATTTAAAAATGACGGTATAATTATTTCCGAAAATGATTTGAACAACTCAAATCCGAATGCCCAGATAACAAGATCACATTTTGCAAATGCTCTTATAAAACTTGGACTTGTAAAAAATAAGGCCGAGGCTTTTGATAAATATCTTGAATATGGCGGTAAATATATACCGGTTAAGAATATCACGACAATAAGATGTATGGATTTTTTAAAAAAACATAATTTCTTTATTTCACTTGCACATCCTTTTCAGTACAAATTCTCCGATGAGGATTTGAATGCTCTTATATTACATTTGATTGAACTTGGATTAAACGGTATAGAGGTATATCATTCCACTCACTCGGCTTTAGATATTGAAAACCTCCGTTTATTGGCGGATAAATACAAGCTTTTTCCTACAGGAGGCAGTGATTTTCATGGAGAAAACAAGCCGGGACTTGAAATAGGTAAAGGATACGGTGATTTAAAGATTCCGTTTGAATTTTTAGAGAATATATTAAAAACCAAATCCGACTAGATAAAAAATGCGTATGGGAAAACCCATACGCATAAATTTTATAATTTTGCAGCTGCCGGCTTTTTCTTTGCCTTTGTTACAATATCGTCAGCACTCTTATAAATAGATGACTTACCGATACAACCTCTTACACTTGAAAGCGGATATATTGTGGTGTTCTTTCCTATAACGGTTCCCGGATTCAAAATCGATCCACAACCTACTTCAGCTTCATCACCTACTATAGCTCCAAGCTTTCTGAGTCCTGTCTCAAGCTCCGCATCCTCTAAATGAAGTACAACATCGGACTTATCACTCTTAAGATTTGATGTAATTGCGGAAGCGCCGAGATGCGCTTTATAACCGATGATAGAATCTCCAACATAGCTGAAATGAGGTACCTGTGCCTTGTTAAAAAGTATAGCATTCTTAAACTCACAAGAGTTTCCTGCCACTGCACCTTCACCTATAATTACATTACCTCTGAAGAATGCACATGAACGAATACTTGCATCTTTTCCGATAATAAGCGGACCTGCAAGCGCAATTGTAGGCATTATCTTTACCGAACGATGAACCCAGATATTCTTTCCGATTTTTAAATACTCCGTATCAGGTAATGTAGCACCGATTTCTTCTATAAAACTTCCAAGTTCTTTAAATACTTCCCAAGGATATGTGTATTTTTCGAAGAGAGACTTTGCTATAGTTTCTTCCAAATCAAAAATTTTTTTTGTTTTTACATCGATTTTTTTCATTTTCTATCCTTTCATGCCCTTATATTCTTTTGAAACCTCTTCAAATACGGCATTTAAACTATATTGGTTATTAAGTTGCTTCACATTAAGACATCGAATACCTACAAATCTTTCAAGCTTTGTCATATATTCTTCAGATGTAATATCACCGTTTGATACCATCATAAGTCCCTTTTCCCAGCTGGCAGTCAGCTCCGGATTTAAAAGTTGTGAAATAGAACAATTTACTACTTCATATACAATTTCACCAAAAAGTGTAGGGGTAATTATTTGAGTCTTTTTATTTAAAGCCAGATATTTTATCGAAAATAATTTTTTCAAAATATCAGCCCTTGTAGCGGAAGTACCTATACCGCTTCCCTTTATTTGACTTCTAAGCTCCTCATCCTCTATAAGCTGTCCTGCATTCTCCATTGCAAGTATAATAGAGCCTGACGAATATCTCTTTGGAGGTACCGTCTCACCCTCTTTAATACTCAAAGAGTTAAGTGTAAGCTTTGAACCCTTTCTAAGTGATGAAATCATCTTTATATACTCCGGATTTTGATCGTCACCGGTTTCGTCATCTTCACCCTCTGTTTTTACCGGGCTTAATATATTTAAAAATCCTCTTTCAACACATACTTTTGTATTTGCAACAAATATCTCATCCCCTATACCGAAGCGTATAGCAAACTTTTGATATATTGCCGGAGGATAAAATATACTAAGAAATCTTCTGCATATGAGTTCATATACAGACAATGACAATTTACTCAGTGAATTCATATTTCCAAACCCGGTAGGTATTATAGCATAATGGTCGGTGATTTGACTATCATTAACATACTTTGTTTTTGAAATATTTTTATATGTACCCTTTTCAAGAATATTATTTGCAAAATCCGCAAGTGTCGAAAACTTACAAAGTCCCTTTATATTCTTGTCTATTTCCTTTGCTACGGCGCCGGAAAGCACTCTTGCATCCGTTCTCGGATAAGTAACAAGCTTTTTTTCATACAATTCCTGAATTATTTTTAATGTTTCATCAGGACTTATTTTAAATCTCTTTGAACATTCATTTTGTATCTCTGCCAGATTGAAAAGTAAAGGAGGATTTTTTGTTTCTTTCTTTTTCTCATTCGAAAGTACAACTGCTTCCCTATTGTTTTCATCGGCAATTTTTTCTATATGTGATATAAGTTCTTCTGCATATATCTTTTCTCTGAAACCGTTATCCTTGTAAAGCATAGGAGAATTAAAGTATTTTGACTTCTCATTTACCTTCCACTCTCCGTCTATACTCATTCCCTGATTTTCAAATTTACCCAAAACTTTAAAGAAGGGAGTCTTTACAAAGTTTCTTATTTCTCTTTCTCTGTTTACCACCATTCCCACAACACAGGTCATTACTCTTCCAACACTGAGTACCGCTCTGTCAAGCTTTAAAAAAATTGCAACATTTCTGCTGTATTTTATGGTTAGGATTCTGGAGAAGTTGATTCCCATAAGATAATCTTCTTTTGCACGAAGAAAGGCGGCTGCGGAAAGATTATCATACTCAGACCAATCTTTTGCTTCTCTTATACCTCTTAGTATCTCATCTTCGGTTTGAGAATCTATCCACACCCTTTTTCTTTGCTTTCCCTGCACATTCGCCATCATATCTACAAGTCTGTATATATATTCTCCTTCTCTTCCCGAGTCGGTACAAATATATATCGTATCAACATCTTCTCTGTTTAAAAGATTCGAAACTATGGTAAACTGATTTTTTACACCGTCAATTATCTCATATTTAAACTCTTTAGGTAAAAAAGGCAAAGTATCAAGTGACCATCTTTTCAGCCTCTCATCATACTTTTCAGGGTAGCTCATAGTTACAAGATGTCCCACACACCAAGTAACTATAATATCATCGCCTTCCAGATATCCGTTTTTTCTTCCTGTAGGTACTTTCAGAGCCTTTGCAAACTCGGTCGCTACACTTGGCTTTTCCGCTATAAAAAGTTTCTTCATTAATCTCTTTCTACACTGAACTTATATACAGTTTCACTGATAAACTCTTCAAGTTCATCTACTACCGGCTGTATAAACTCCGGCATATTTATCGCATTAGGGAAAAATTGTGTTTCAAAACAATATCCGCTTCTCTTCGGATATGTTACACCTCTTTTTCCGACTATTTCTTCTGTCAGATAATTACCTGTATAAAACTGTACACCCGGTAAATCGGTATAAACTTCCATAACTCTTTTACTGTTTTCATCTTTTGCCTTTGCGGCAAGTCTGAGATTACCGTCATAATCTCTGATTATCCAGTTATGATCATATCCGTTACCCTGCACTACAGATTCATAATCGGAGTCGATTTCCTTACCGATCTTTTTGTATTGTCTAAAGTCCATTGCTGTATTTTCAACTTTTCTTATCTCACCTGTAGGTACGGAGTTTTCATCACATGGCAGGAAGCTGTCTGCTAAAATCATAACCTCCTGATCATATATATTCTTACTGTCCTGTCCGGCAAGATTAAAATATGCATGATTTGTTAAATTTACAGCCGTTTTTTTATCACAAACAAAGCTGTATCCTATTGTAAGTGCATTATCATCAGACAAGACATAACTTACATTTATCCTTGCTTCTCCGCCAAAACCCTGATCGCCGTCAGGACTTATAAGCATAAATGTTATCATATCTCTGTCTTCGTCTTCAAATGTACCCACTTCCCAGATTCTGTCATGCCAATAGTCAGGTCCCGAGTGCAGTGCATTGTTTCCGTTATTTAAAGCAAGTTGAAATTCCTTGCCGTCAATTGTAAACTTTCCTTCCGGTATACGATTCGCATATCTGCCTATAATAGAACCGAAATGCGGAATATTATTCTCATATCCGGCTACAGTATCATATCCAAGGCATACATCTTCAAACTTTCCGTCTTTATCAGGTACCATCATACTTACCCAAGTACCTCCAAGATCGGTAAAAGATGCGCTTACTCCGTTTTTATTTGTCAGAGTATATAGATTTACAATCTTACCGTCTTTTGTTTTCCCAAATTCAGTTGTCTTAATACCCATGTTTTTCCTCACTTTACAAAGAAAAAGCCATCACAGCTCTACGTGATAGCTATTATACTATATTATACAAATTTTTCCATTCCCTTGCAAGACTTAGTGTAAATATCACCATAGCATGATAATTGCTTCAATACATGAAATTTAAAAAGGCATCTGCAATGCAAATGCCTCATTAATAATTATTTTGCTGTTATAAAATTCTTTGCTGTAAGGTACTCCGCACAAAGAAGTGCACCGCCTGCAGCACCTCTTAAAGTATTATGTGAAAGTCCGATAAACTTATAGTCATACATTGAATCTTCTCTAAGTCTACCCACTGAAACACCCATACCGTTCTCAAAATCAACATCAAGATTTACCTGTGGTCTGTTATCTTCTGTAAGATACTGTATAAACTGCTTCGGTGCTGAAGGAAGGTTAAGTTCCTGAGGCTCTCCCTTGTACTCTACAAGTTTCTTTATGAGATCTTCCTTGGAAGCCTTGTTCTTAAACTTTACAAATACTGCAGCTGTATGTCCGTTAAGTACCGGTACTCTTACACATTGGCAAGTAATCTTTGGTGAAGTTGCAGGAACAATCTCATCACCTTCAATATGTCCCCAGATTCTGAGAGGCTCTTTCTCACTCTTTTCTTCCTCACCGCCGATAAACGGAATAATGTTTTCAACCATCTCAGGCCAATCCTTGAAAGTCTTTCCTGCACCTGATATAGCTTGATATGTTGTAACTACAACTTCATACGGCTCATACTCTTTCCATGCATTAAGCACAGGAGCATAGCTTTGTATGGAACAGTTAGGCTTTACCGCAATAAATCCTCTCTTTGTTCCGAGTCTCTTCTTCTGTGACTCAATAATTGCAAAATGCTCAGGATTTATCTCAGGAACAACCATAGGTACATCCTTTGTCCAACGATGTGCGGAGTTGTTTGAAACTACAGGAGTCTCCGTCTTTGCATAAGCCTCCTCAATAGCCTTTATCTCTTCCTTTGTCATATCCACAGCCGAGAATACAAAGTCAACCTGTGAAGCAACCGCATCAACATCATTTACATTCATTACAATAAGGTCTTTATAAGCCTCAGGCATAGGAGTTGTCATTTTCCAACGGCTTCCTACAGCATCCTCATATCTTTTTCCTGCACTGCTTGGGCTGGCTGCTACAACTACAACTTCATACCAAGGATGATTTTCAAGTAATGACAAAAATCTCTGTCCTACCATACCTGTTGCACCGAGGACACCAACTTTTAATTTCTTATCCATATTATCTCTCCATATCTGTTTATTTTGAATAACAGTTCATAAATCTTGTGGACTATTATTTTTAACTGGTTGCAATCATAGTACACAATAAATAATATTGCAAGCATTTTTTCGCATCAGGCGCACATTTGTACGCCTTACGGAGACATTTTATTTTACTTGTCTGTTTTTACAAAATATTATTTGATTTTTTGCCCCTTATAACCTCTATGGCTAAGTTTAACTTTACTTAAATTAACTTCTTTTCCGGATACGCTTGCAAGTCCAACCTCGTTTGTAAGATACAAATTCTCAACAAAT
Organism: Lachnoanaerobaculum sp. MSX33; assembly: GCF_000512995.1. Taxonomy (NCBI): domain Bacteria; kingdom Bacillati; phylum Bacillota; class Clostridia; order Lachnospirales; family Lachnospiraceae; genus Lachnoanaerobaculum; species Lachnoanaerobaculum sp. MSX33. The sequence continues at coordinate 14,329 of NZ_AZXX01000044.1, forward strand.
TCATTATATCCAAGTGTAATTGCCTTCTCTCCTCTGGTACTCTTTTTAAATTCATTTACCTCTGAAACATTAAATCTTAAAATATATCCTGCATCGCTCACAATGCATAAATCTGTATTTGATGCCGCACCAAGCATTTTTACACCTATAAGTACATCATCATTATTCAACTTTGTAGAGGCTACCTGTTTATTGTTGGTCTTAAATTCCTCTCCGGAAACTCTCTTTATATAACCGTTCTTTGTAAGCATCAATATAAAGCCGCCCTTCATACCGTCTTCACTTACAGCCAAAAGGATTTCTTCATTACTACTGTCAAACTTTGTAAGATTGTCAACAGGCGTGCCCTTATCTCTAAGTTTTGAAACACCCAGATCCATAACTTTGAATTTGTATAAAATACCGGCATTTGAGAAAATACATATTTTGTCGGTATTCATCACAGGAAATACATGGATATTTTCACTTTCCACTGTTTCCGCATTCTTATCAAAAGTATTTCTGTCAAGTATCTTGCAATATCCGAATTTGTCCATAACAAATATAACCTCTTCACTTGCTATGGGCTCCTCAAAATAAACTGCTTCCTTGGCATCCTCTATCACAGTTTTTCTTGGAATTGCGAAATCTCTTTTGATCTTTTCAAGATCCTTTATAAAGAGCTTATCCATATTTTTATGATCTTTTAAAATATTCTCATATTCCTCTATATTTTTAAGAGTAGTCGCATTGTCCTTTAAAAGAGCCTCTATCTCAAGACCTATAAGCTTATAAAGTCTCATATCAAGAATCGCCTGCGCCTGCTTCTCGGTAAATGAAAGCTTCTTAGCATCCTTTTCAAGTGCCTTAACCTTAAAGTTTATACCTGTGGTATCACCGGACGTAAGGCATTTTTTTGCCTGAGTCAGATTTTTGGAACCGCGAAGTATTGCAATGATAAGATCGATAACGTCTACAGCCTTTATAAGACCTTCCTGTATTTCCTTCTTTTCAAGCTCTTTATTTAAGAGTATATTGTATTTCTTTGTAGTAATTTCATACTGAAACTCAAGATAATTTTTTAAAATATCTCTTAGTGAAAGTATCTCAGGCCTTCCGTCTACAATCGCAAGCATATTTACTCCGAATGTATCTTCAAGCTTGGTTTTCTTATAAAGGATATTCTTTATCTTTTCAATATCCGCATCTTTTCTAAGCTCCAGAACTATTCTTGTACCGTTTTTATCGGATTGATTGCTGATATCGACTACATCCGAGAGCTTCTTACTCTCTACCAGATTTGCCACATCCACTAAAAACTTGTTTATTCCGGCACCGATCATAGTATATGGAATCTCAGAAATTATCAGCTTGTCCTTGTCAGCTTTTTTTCTTCCAAGCTCTACTTCTATCTTTCCTCGCAGCTTTAACTTTCCGTTACCTGTTTCATAGATATCAAGCAAATCCTTTTTATTTGCAATAATACCGCCTGTAGGAAAATCCGGACCGTGCAGCACTTCCAAAAGCCCTTTAGTATCTATATTCCTGTTTTTAATATAGGCAATACAGGTATTACATACTTCAAGCAGATTATGTGTAGGAATTGAGGTTGACATACCTACTGCAATACCCTCCGCACCGTTTATCAAAAGATTAGGTACTCTAACAGGTAAAACCGCAGGTTCTTTTTCAGTCTCATCATAATTTGAAATAAATTCAACAGTCTTATCAAGATCCTTTAGATATACTTCTTCCGCAAATTTTGCAAGTTTTGCTTCCGTGTATCTCATGGCGGCCGCTCCGTCACCTTCTATAGATCCGAAGTTTCCGTGACCGTCTATTAAAGGCATTCCTTTTTTAAAGTCCTGACTCAAAACAACCAAAGTTTCATATATAGAACTGTCACCATGCGGGTGATATTTACCCATGGTATCACCGACTATTCTTGCAGACTTACGATGCGGTCTGTCACTGAATATTCTCAGTTCACTCATATCATATAAAACTCTTCTTTGTACAGGCTTTAGACCGTCTCTCGCATCAGGTATAGCCCTTGCGGTTATAACACTCATAGAATAATCCAGATAGGATTTTTGCATTTCCTCCGAATATTCCGTTCGCAATATCTTCTCAGCCATATACCCTCCTATGCATCAATTACCGCTTCTCTTGCATGCTCATGTATAAAGTTTCTTCTCGGAGCCACATCGGACCCCATTAAAAGCTCAGTTACTTCACTTGCAAGTCTTGCATCTTCTATTTCAACTTTTTTGAGCACTCTTCTTTCAGGGTCAAGAGTTGTCTCCCAAAGCTGTTCGGCATCCATCTCTCCAAGTCCCTTATATCTTTGCAGAGTGAAATTGTCCTTATGTTTCTTTTTATAATCTTCCAATGCTTTTTCATCATATAGATAAATGCCCTCACCTCTTTTCGGTACCACTTTAAAAAGCGGCGGCATTGCAATATATACATGTCCGTCATATATAAGCTCAGGCATAAATCTGTATAGGAAGGTCAAAAGCAAAGTATCTATATGACTTCCGTCCACGTCAGCATCGGTCATAAGTATTATCTTGTCATAACGAAGTTTTGAAATATCAAAATCATTGCCATAGCCTTCAGAAAATCCACAACCGAAAGTATTTATCATTGTTTTTATCTCGGCATTTGCAAGTACCTTATCTATAGAAGCCTTCTCAACATTTAATATCTTACCTCTTATCGGTAAAATAGCTTGAAAATTTCTGTTTCTTGCAGTCTTTGCGGAACCGCCGGCAGAATCTCCCTCTACTATAAATATCTCACATTTGCTTGGATCTTTTGACTCACAGTTTGCAAGTTTTCCGTTTGATTCAAATGAAAACTTTGATTTTGTGAGCATATTTGTCTTGGCTCTTTCCTCAGCCTTTCTTATCTTGGCGGATTTTTCCGCACAGGAAATTATAGCTTTTACCACATCTACATTCCTGTCAAAAAACCTTGTAAGCTCATCCCCTGTAACCGTAAGTACAGCCCTTGTGGCATCGGCCGATGCAAGTTTTGTCTTTGTCTGTCCTTCAAACATAGGATTCGGATGCTTTACACTGATAATGGCGGTCATACCGTTTCTGGTATCTGCACCGGTAAAATTGCTGTCCTTATCCTTTAATATACCGAGATCTCTTGCATAGGTATTTATAAGACCTGTAAACTTTGTCTTGAATCCGGCTATATGTGTACCGCCTTCTTGAGTAAATATATTATTACAAAATCCCAGTATATTCTCCTCGAATGCATCCACAAACTGTATGGCTATTTCCACATCTATATTGTCACATACTCCTTTGTAAAGTATAGGAGCATGCATTACTTCCTTGCCCTTATTTAGCTCTTTTACATATGCCACTATACCTTCTGGTTCATGGAAAACTGTTTCTTCATGTTCATTATCTCTTAAGTTTTTGAAATGCAACATAAGACCGGGATTTAAGTATGCACTTTCATGCATTCTGGATTTCAACCAGTCAGCCTTAAACTTAGTAACTTCAAAGATAGTATCATCAGGTAGAAATGTAATTTCAGTACCTGTATTTCTTGTTTTTCCTATAGTCGGTAAAAGTCCGTTTTTTAATTCTACTGTAGGTATACCCTTTTCATATCTGTCATGATGTATAAATCCGTCTCTTGATATTTTTATATCAAGGAAATTGGACAAAGCATTAACCACTGATGAACCTACACCATGCAATCCACCACTGGTTTTATATGATTCATTATCAAATTTTCCGCCTGCATGTAAGGTGGACAATACAACTCTTTCCGCCGAAATACCTTTTTTATGCATCTCAACCGGTATTCCTCTACCGTCATCCTTCACGGTACATGAGCCGTCCGCATTTAAAGTCACCCATATATTTTTACAAAATCCGGCCAAATGTTCATCGATAGAGTTATCCATTATCTCATAAATAAGATGGTTTAATCCCTTTACACCGACTCCACCGATATACATACCCGGTCTTACTCTAACAGCCTCAAGTCCTTCAAGTACTGTAATACTGCCTGCATTATAGTCCTGCATAAAACCTCACTTTTACAAAAATGTAACAGTCCGGCAAAACCAAACTGTTACATTCATACTTTATTTTACATCAATTGGCCGTTTGCCAATATTTTTTCAACAAGTTCTTCATTGTTTTTTGTTGAATTGAATTCTTCGATAATTCTTTCGGCCACTTCATCAGGCTTTGCCAAATCTGTGGACTTTCTGATTATACTTACCACTTCGGCCTCTTCCTTGCTCAATAATAAATCATCTCTTCTTGTAGAGCTCTTTAAAACATCTATAGCAGGGAAGATTCTCTTTTCAGAGAGCTTTCTGTTAAGTACAAGTTCCATATTTCCCGTACCCTTAAACTCCTCAAATACAACATCGTCCATTCTGCTTCCGGTATCTACCAAAGCTGTTGCAAGTATTGTTAGACTTCCGCCCTCTCTTATATTTCTTGCCGTTCCGAAGAAACGCTTAGGCATATGAAGCGCCGCAGGGTCAAGTCCTCCTGAAAGCGTCCTTCCGCTTGGTGCTATTGTAAGATTGTAAGCTCTTGCAAGTCTTGTAATGGAATCCAGCAATATCATTACATCCTTTCCGTGCTCCACAAGTCTTTTTGCTCTCTCAATAACCATCTCGGAAACTCTCTTATGTCTGTCCGGAAGTTCATCAAATGTGGAATATATAACTTCCACATTTTCTCCTACTATTGCCTCTTTGATGTCTGTAACCTCTTCAGGTCTCTCATCTATAAGCAGAATAATAAGATGCATATCCTTTTGATTTGTTGTAATAGACTTTGCTATTTCCTTTAAAAGCGTAGTCTTACCTGCCTTTGGCTGTGAAACTATCATACCTCTTTGTCCTCTACCTATAGGTGAGAGTAAATCAACTATTCTCATAGCTTTTGATGCGGAATCATCATTTGCCAAATGTATTCTGCTGTTTGGGAAAATAGGTGTCAAATCCTCAAAATTAGGTCTTGTTTCCAAAGTCTCAGGAGGGAAAGAGTTTACAGTGTTTATATATAAAAGTGCAGCAAACTTTTCTGTAGCTGTTTTTATCTTTTTTATTCCTGATACCACATCACCTGTTTTCATTCTGAACTTTTTAATCTGTGCAGGAGAAACATACACATCATTATCACCCGGTAAGAAATTTTCACATCTTATAAATCCGAAACCGTCAGGCATTACCTCAAGTATACCCTCTGCAATCTCACCTGAATCCAGATCTCTTATGTCTGTAGGATAATCTCTTGAAAAACCCGCTCCGAAGCGATTATCATAGTATTCATTTCTATATCCCGGTTGATTTTGTAAAGGATATTGATTCGGATACTGGTTAGGATACTGATTTACATATTGATTTGAATTTACATACTGGTTTTGATTATTGTACTGGCTCTGATAGTAATTAGGCATATTGCCTTGAGCACTTACCTGACTATACCTTTGTCCGTTTTGATATGTATTATTATATCCGTTATTTCTGCTTTGATTTGAAGTGCTTCTTTGTGCACTGTTATATGTACTTCTGCTTTGACCTGTATAATTACTCTGACCGGAATAGTTTTGTCCGGCATATCCGTCTCTTTGATATGAATTATCTTTTCCAGTCATATCAGGCGAGCCTCCTTCACTGTTTGAAACCTCTTTACTTCGGTTCTCGGAAAACTCCACTAACAACTCTATTATATTTGCCTTATTTAAATTGCTGACTCCTTTAAAGCCCTGTTCTTTTGCAATCTCTTTCAACTGTACCAATGATAAAGTTTGTAACTTTTCTCGCATATATTATCTGTCCTTTTTTATTTTATTAAAATAGTCCTTGATTGATTTTTCAAATCCCATATCTGTAAGATTAAAAAACACCTTATCTTTTATCTCATCAGGCAGGTATTGTTGTTTAACATAATGATTTTCATAGTCATGAGCATATTTATAGCCCACACCTATTCCTATATCTTTTTCCCCCGTAAAATTTGCGTTTCTGATATGCTTTGGCACTTCAAAATCACTGTTTTCCTTCACAAATCTTAATGCTTCATTTATAGCAAGATATGATGCATTTGACTTAGGCGCACAAGCAATATAATTTGCCGCTTGAGCCAAAATTATCCTTGCCTCAGGCATACCGACTCTTTCAATTGCCAAAAAGGCATTGGTCGCAATACTTAAAGCATTCGGATCTGCAAGGCCTACATCCTCGGCCGCACATATTATGATTCTTCTGGCTATAAACTTTATATCTTCACCTGCATAGAGCATTTTTGCCAGATAATACATAACCGCATCGGGATCCGAGCCTCTCATACTTTTTATAAATGCCGATATGGTATCATAATGATTTGTTCCGTCCTTATCATACTTCACTATCTTTTTTTGAATACATTCACTTACGATATTTGTATCAATATGAATCTTTCCGTCTTCTGAAATATCTGTTGTAAGAATTGCCAGTTCCAAAGCATTCAATGCACTTCTTGCATCACCGTCCGCGCTTTTAGAAAGGAATTCTACAGCCTCTTTAGAAATTTCTACTTCATACCTTCCCATCCCTCTTTCTTTGTCTTTAATTGCTCTATCTAAAATGGTCTCTATATCCTGATATGAAAGCGGTTTCAATTCCAAAAGTCTTGATCTTGAAATCAAAGCCTTATTTACCTCAAAGAAAGGATTTTCCGTTGTTGCTCCGATTAAAATTACAGTACCGTCTTCTACAAAAGGAAGCAGATAGTCTTGTTGAGATTTATTAAATCTATGAATTTCATCGATAAATAAAATAGTTTTTTTCTTATACATTGAAAAGGATATTTTAGCTTCAGATATCGCTTCTTCCATCTCTTTTTTTCCGGCCGTAGTGGCATTAATTTGCTTAAAATTTGATTTGGTGGTATTTGCAATGATCTTTGCAATAGTTGTTTTTCCACATCCCGGAGGACCAAAGAATATAATCGAACTCAGTTTATCAGCCTTTATCGCCCTATATAAGAATTTGTCTTTACTCAAAATATGTTCCTGCCCTACTATCGAATCTAAAGAATCGGGTCTTAATCTTGAAGCTAACGGGGCATCCTCTTTTTCATTAACTTCTTTCATATAATCAAATAAGTCCATTTTTTCTCCATGTAGGTTGTTACCACTACTTTACCACATTTTTTCCAAATGTCAAATATCGAGTTATTAATTTATAAAGTAATATGATAGAATATAGTATTATATTTAATTTATTAAGGATAATTTATGGAAAAGAATCGTGAACAGATTTTTTTAAGATGTTGCCTTGGCTATTTTTTCAGCGGCATGGCAACTCTTATCATCGGAGCAACTTTGCCCCATCTTATGAGCGAAGTAGGACTCGACTATATAGGTGCAGGCAGTATACTGACTTTCTTTTATATCGGAAATTTTTTCGGAAGTTTCTTATATACCGCGCTGTCTGCAAGACTTGGTGACAAATTCAGTATTACACTTATGACATGCTTGTTATTCCTTAGTTTTGTTATTTTAATAAATACACCTCCCCTGATAATCATTAATATATTGATGCTTATCCTCGGACTTACAAAGGGATCAATTACACTTTTTAATAATTACTATGTAAATAATATGTATGAAAATCCCGCTCCCAAGGGTGCAATACTTAATGCCATGTTCGCAATAGGTGCATTTATATCACCTTTCCTTCTGTCATTTATTCTTTATCTGGGATTTAATTGGCGATATATTTTGGGACTTATAGCAATTATTGCGGCTTTGGTCGTAGCAGGATTTTTTACAACCAATAATGAGACTCTTCTTTTTTATAAAAATAATGCCAAAGGCTCGGTTGCAAACGGAACAAATAAAGATACGGAGTTTTTTAAAGATAAAAAGTTTTATATAAATACCGTACTTTTATTTTTCTACCTGGGATTTGAATACAGCGTAAACGGATGGTTTATCACTTATCTGAAGGATACGGGTATTATGAGCGTTTCACTTGCAACCACCCTTGTTTCGATTACCTGGATTGCCATTTTGATTTCAAGACTTTTTATAGCCAAAATAAGTCAAAATATATCTCCGAAAAAAATAATGGTATTTGACTCACTAGGACTTTTGATAGGCTTTATTATGCTTATCTCAACCAAAAATGTTTTCATTATTGTAATATCATTATTTATTTTAGGTCTCTTTATGGCCCCGGTATTTCCGCTAAGTTATGCTGTTTCAAAGGAATCACTGCACGGTTGTGCATTTGCAATGACAATGTTTACAGCACTTACAGCAATCGGCGGAATCATAACACCATATATCTTAGGCGTTATTTCCAATACCTTTAATATGAGTACTGCGGTATTTATGCTGATTGTAAATGCAATACTGATATTTATATTATCATGTATAAATTATAAATTTGAAAAATAGACATATAAAAAGGGCATCACAAATGTGACGCCCTAAAATTTTATCTTAATAAATCAAGCCTTGTTTGCTGAACCGAAGAGCTCTATCTTCTCTCTTACAGTTGCCTTGATAGCCTCAGCACCCGGAGCTAAAAGCTTTCTCGGGTCAAATCCCTTACCTTCAAGGTCCTTACCTGCTTCAATATACTTTCTTGTAGCCTCTGCAAATGAAAGCTGACATTCTGTATTAACATTGATTTTTGATACACCAAGGTTAATTGCCTTTTGAATCATCTCTGCAGGAATACCTGTACCGCCGTGAAGAACCAATGGAAGGTTTCCTGTTTTCTCCTGAACCTTTGCCAAAACGTCAAAGTTAAGACCCGGCCAGTTTGCAGGATACTTGCCATGGATATTTCCGATACCTGCTGCAAGGAAATCTACTCCGAGATCTGCAATCATCTTGCACTCATTAGGATCTGCAAACTCACCTGCACCTACAACACCGTCTTCCTCTCCGCCGATTGATCCTACCTCGGCCTCAAGCGACATTCCGTTTGCATGTGCCAAAGCTACAAGCTCCTTTGTCTTTTCAATATTCTCTTCGATTGAGAAATGAGAACCGTCAAACATTATTGAAGAAAATCCTGCTTCAATACATTTCTTACATCCCTCATATGAACCGTGGTCAAGGTGAAGTGCTACAGGAACTGTAATTCCCATCTCCTCTATCATTGCCTTTACCATTGCAGCTACTGTCTTATAGCCTGTCATATACTTTCCCGCACCCTCTGAAACTCCAAGGATTACAGGTGAATTCATCTCCTGAGCTACCGACAAAATAGACTTTGTCCACTCTAAGTTGTTGATATTAAAATGTCCTACCGCATAATGTCCGGCTTTTGCCTTATCAAGCATTTCTTTTGCTGATACTAACATATCTACCTCCTGTTGTTGAATAGAATATCTTCTACTTCTTTTTGCATATCTGCACTGTCACATTCTCTTGTATGTCGAATCTTTGCATCTTTTATCTCCAATATTGCCTTAGGAATTTCAGGTGCTCCGATCTCATGCAATTTGTCAATGACTTCAAAATCTCCCATATCCGGCTTTTGTCCAAAGATTGCTTCAAGTACACTGTCCGCAAACTTATATGGACTTGCTGTGGATGCTATGACCGTCTTTGTCATATCCTTTGTGGCATTTTTATAATCCTCATATACTGAGAATGCCACTCCGGTATGTGTATCTATAATATAACCTGTACTGTCATACAGAGATTTTATACCTTCAAAATTTTTCTTTTCATCAGCAAATCCGGCGATGAAGTCTTTCATAAAGTCCTTCATAGCTTCGGTAACTTCATATTTACCGCCTGCTGACAAATCTTTCATAAGCTTTGAAACATACTCTCCGTCACTTCCACAACTTAAATAAATCAATCTTTCAAGATTGCTTGAAATAAGTATGTCCATAGACGGTGAAGATGTTAAAACAAACTTACGATTTCTATCATAAACCCCATTTTCAAAGAAATCAAATAAAACTTTATTTTCATTTGAAGCACATATAAGTTTATCTATAGGTAATCCCATCTGTTTTCCAATATATGCCGCAAGTATATTTCCGAAGTTTCCTGTAGGAACACATACATTTATCTTTTCGCCTGCAACTATATCGCCACTTTCCAACAGCTTAACGTAAGCATATACATAGTAAGCTATCTGTGGCACAAGACGTCCTATATTTATGGAGTTTGCACTGGAAAGTTGTATTCCGTTTTCTGAAAGCTTTTTTGCAAACTCTTTATCGGAAAATATCTTTTTTACTCCGCTTTGTGCATCGTCAAAATTTCCGTGTATTGCTACTACATCCGTATTGTCACCCTTTTGTGTCACCATTTGCAATCTCTGTACATTGCTGACACCGTCCTTAGGATAGAATACTATAATGCCTGTACCCTCAACATCACAAAATCCCGACATTGCAGCCTTACCCGTATCACCGCTTGTAGCTGTAAGAATAACTATTTTATTCTTTATACCGTTTTTCTTGGCAGCTGTTGTGAGCAGATGAGGCAATATTGAAAGAGCCATATCCTTAAATGCTATAGTATCACCGTGGAAAAGTTCCAGAAAATACGCCCCTCCCGCCTTTACAAGCGGTGCAATCTCTTCCGTATCAAACTTTTCATCGTATGCTTTTTCTATACAATCCGTCAATTCTTCCTTTGTATAATCACTCAAAAGAAGCTTCATTACCTCATAGGCAACTTCCTGATATCTTTTCCCCTTTAAATCTTCCAAAGCAAAATCGAACTTCGGAAATTTTTCAGGCATAAACAGTCCGCCGTCATCCGCCAATCCTTTAAGAATAGCTTCTGACGCATTTACTCCGGTCTCTTTGCCTCTGGTACTTTTATACTTTATGAATTCCATTCTAAACTCCTATTTCTAGATTGTCTAAACTATAACATATATATTAAAAATAATAAAGTTTATTTTCTGCTTTCTATTCTCGACCTTCCGATTATTCTTGTACCCAGGTCTATATCCTTACAATACTCAATCTTTTCAGAATAATTATTATTGAAATCTATCTGGTTTATACCACGGTTTTTTACACTTGCGGAAGTCATATTGTAGTCAGCCGCAACTTTGGATATATAGAGAAAATATCCCACTATACTTCCCACCAAGGTAAACCAAAAAATATTGCTATGTAAATTATCTGTAAAATAAAGTATTGCCATGATTATTGCAAATATCGGTAAAACATACATAAGTCCGGACAGATAAAGTTTTCCCATATCCAGAGGTAATTTACCCACTACCTTTCCCGTCTGTCCGTTTACACTGAAGAAAAAGTGCTTATTACTGTCTTTATCATTGTACGATATTGCCCAAACCGGCAACATGGCATACTTAAAAATTCCCTGACCTATGGTGAAATCATTGTTTACCACACTTACACTTTCTCCCGTCATAGAATCTCTTACCACCTTTGCAGAGTATCTATATACATCATCTTCTATAGAAGACATAAGAGCTTCTTTTTCTATATCCTTTTTCTCGGCAACAAATCCGCTTAAATATGAAGAGTCAAAATCTATCGCACCGTTAAAATCAAAAGGATATACAGACTCTACAAGAACTTTGTTTGACTTTGCAAGTGCAAGCTTCGGGAGATTTTTAATATCCACATCTCCTTTTCTTATAATTCTGAAATGCTTTTCATAAGTCACCCTGTAATTTCCTTCAGTTCTTGAATATGTCCTGCTTCCTTCTCTGTCAAGATCCACAAGTACATTTGTGTCATACAGCCAGTATGGGAAATATACTCCGTTTATTTCTTCGATTTCTTTCTTGTCATTGAAAAAACTCTTCGGCACAAATTTCTTTGTCTTCATCCAGTTTTCAAAAGATTCAAGGGCTCTTGCTCTGTCCACCTTAAAAGGTATAACTTTTGTAGGCATCTGTGATCTCTCAAGTTTTCCGGACATCACTATAGGATTTTTACAATAATAGCATGTGGTTGCTACGGTAGTCTCATCCGTTACAATATTTGCGCCGCAACTTGGACAGTGATATTCAAGATACTCACCATTGTCTCCGTCTTCAACCACATCTTCATCTTGAGACATAAGGCTTAAGTTTTTTACCTCTTCCTCCGTATAAACCGTATTACAATATTCACAATTAAACTTCCCAAGTGTTGCAGAATACTTTACCGGACCGCCACAATTTTTACATTTATAAATTACTGTTGCCATGCTTCCTCCAAGTCTTACCATGCGGTTTAATTTTTAATACAGACAATGCCAAAAATACAATTGACAATACCGAATCCAAAAACATATTTATGTAAAACCAATTATTATACCAAAAAAGGCTTACCAATATATCCGTACTGTCTTCTCCCATAATCTTTGATAGCAAAAAATCTATGCTGACTAAAGGATTAAACAACAAAACAAACTTACTGAATCTGATAAAAACAATTCCGAAAAATCCGTTCTCATCCGTTACAAACGAATTTGCAGATAAAAAATATAATATCAATGTTCCTATAAAGAGCCCTAAAACTCCCGAATACAGGAGAGCTGTTGCAACACTTGTCCTCATAGATATACTTGAGCAAAATATCCCCATTGAAATAATAAGTACTACAAACACAACAAAGTTTATAACAAGTTTTATAATATCGGGAACAGTTATTCCGCCATATAAAAATAAAATTGCCATAATCGGTAATTGTGATATCAGTATAAGCATAATCGAGGAAAATAAACTCAAAAACTTACCGAAGACTATATTTTCTGCGGTCATCTTTGTAGTCAGTAATATTTCAAGTGTTCCCCTTTGCCTCTCATCACTTATTGCACCTGCTATAAAACTTGGTGCCACAAATATAAGTAAAAGCGCAGGAACAAATATAACTATTCTGAATATTTGTAAAAAAGAAGTATAGTCTATAAATGACGTTTTCCTTGCAAAGTCTACAACATCATTCATCTCTATCAGAGTAACTGCCGCCACAATAAAGTTAAATACAAGAATAGCAATTGAGAGTTTCATACTTCTTGTACTTACCCTGTGTTCCCTTTCATAAATCGGATTAATATTCATTGCTAAAAATCACGCTTTCATTTGAATGGTTTGTAACCTTAATAAAATATGATTCCAGACTTCCCGGTTCTCTTATAAATTCACTTACTAAAACATTGTTTCTTATAAGTTCCGACAATAATCCGGCTTCATCTATCTTTTTACCCTCAAAGTATACCATAAAATAGCTGTTATCTACAGATAAAAATCTGACATTTTTATTATTTTTTAATATTTCAAGTGCTAAATTTTCATTATTTAATACCTTTATTTTTATAGGGTTTGCCCCCTCAACTTTTGCCAGTATTTCTTCAACACTTCCGGATATTATCATCTTTCCGCCTTCTATAATTCCTATGTCCGTACAGATTTCTGAAATCTCCGATAAAATATGTGAGCTTAAAATCACCATTTTACCTGCAGCGTTTAACTCCTGTAAAAGTTCCTTAAGCTCGTATCTGGCTCTCGGATCAAGTCCGCTTGCAGGCTCATCCATAATGATAAGTGCGGGATCATGTATTAATGCTCTTGCTATACAAAGTTTTTGCTGCATTCCTCTTGAAAGCTCGTTCAAATAAAACTCTCTCTTATCAGTCATACCGACCTGCTCCAAAAGAATTTCCGACTTCTTTCTTGCAAGATACCCGGTCAGACCGTATGTAGAAGCAAAGAACATCATATATTCAAATACCGTCATATCATCATAAATTCCAAGCACATCCGGAACGTAACCTACCGTTTCCTTTGAATTTTTCCGATCGTCACATAGATTTATATCATCAAAAAATATACTCCCTTTATCAGGATATATAATTCCCGAAATAATCTTTATAGCGGTTGTCTTACCTGCACCGTTTGGACCGACAAGTCCGTAAAGTGCTCCATCCGGTATTCTTAGGCAAAGATTTGATAATGCCGGATGTCTTCCATATGATTTACTTATATTTTTTATTTCTAACATCTATTTTTCCACACCTAAAACACTTACCATCGGCAAAGCGGTTTCCAAATTCCCGTTTTCTATATTTGAATATCTTACTCTGATAGTATTTGTATCCGACAGATATGTCAACAACTCCAATATAGAGAAATTGTTCTTTGAAATATAATCAAAGTTTCCGGTTTTAAAATTATACAAAGCAATATTTCCCTTAAAGACCTTCACACTGTCACTGTATCTTGTATCTGAAAATATATCTGATATCTGCTCAAATTTTACTTGTGCGATGTTTATATTTTCCCCCAAGAAATACTCAAGTACCGTAGCTTCATTGCTCTTTAGTGCATTGTCTATATAAGAATAATCTCCGCTAAGCACTATAGGCATCTTTAAAAGCGACTGTCTGTAAATTTTTCCGTCTTCTATAGAATTTACAGGTATAACAGATGTAAGCAATGTCAGTCCGCTACCCTCCATGGTATTATTAAAAAATATAGGATTTGAGAGTGCCGTATCCGAAAATGCGATAATTCTTGCATCTGCAGTATATCCGTTGGAATTTTCTCCAAGATAAAATGAAAGGAAATTTGAGACATTTAAAAGCTGCATATATTTCTCGGTGTCCATACCGTTCACACTGCCGTTTTGATTTATCGTAGTTTCTCCAACCATTCCTGTAATAATTCTTGAAGTAATATTAAAGTCTGTCAAAGGTATATTTATAAACTGACAATTATCTATCTGCTTTGTCTCTCCCTTATCAAAGTCTCCAAGCAGCGCAATTTTCCCATACAGAATAAGGGTGGCATTTTTTACCTTATAATCATAATTATTTGTAATTTCAACACTTAAACTTCCGTTAAAGAAATTTATTTCACCTGTAAATCCTTCGTTGTTCAAATTCTCTATTGTTTTATCCAGCTTCCAGATATTTGAAGCAAATGCACCTACATGATTTAGAGAAATATTTTTTGTGTACTCCTCATTATCAATATTTACAGATGTAGACTTATTTAAAACTCTTCTGTCGTCCACATCCGACCTGTCTCTTATTACCGGTATAACAGAGTAATTTGAATCTATAACCACATTATAAAGCTTATTATAAGGATTTCTAAGGTTTACATATGTGGATTCCGATACATCCAGATCTCCGGCTTCATAAACCGTAACATAGTTGTAGAATGTTGTGGTAAACCTTGTTCTGCCGTTATATATAATAATTACCGCCAGTAATAATAAGGACATAAGCACTACGATCTTCCTGTAATATATTGCAAGTCCATAGTCTTTTAAATATATAAAAGAAATAGGTCCTATTAAAAGTACATAAGCAATAAATATCAAGGTATAAACAGTCATAGGCGGCAACTTATTGGTTTCCGACGAATTTAATATAGGCTCAATATTTTGGAATGTATCATCTGAAACTTCACTTTGCTTTGAAAAATTCTCTATCCTCTCATCTCCCAGGACGGCCGAAACAATATATCTTGCAAACTGAGTATTCTCTGCCGCAAAATCATTTAAATCACAAAAGTCAAAACCTGCAACCGCTATCAATCCTTTTTGCTTATTTACAGAAGTTATTAGAGGAAAATCTCCGTCTGAGAGAAGGACATTTCCTCCATGCATATTTATTGATGTAGTGTAGAGATCGATACTTTTACTTTCATTGTTAAATGTAAAGTTCAAAGTATTCATCTTCGGAGAATCATATATGTCCTCCAAAAGCTCAGGAGCATATCTTCCGATCGTATCATCAGCTCTTTGACCTGTACCCATTACAAGGACTCCTCCCTGTTTTACCCAATTCATCAATGCTCTGGACTGTTCCGTTGACAAATCTCTTATTCTAAAGTTACTGATTATAATCATATCCAGCTGTTCAAGTCCTGAACTTGACTTCGGAAATGATCCTGCAGCCAAATTTACCGTATTCAAATTTAAAAGGCCGAAATTTATTGCCACATCGTCAAAGTAATCCAGCTTATTTTGACTGTCACTAAGTAAGCCAACCATTATTTTTGAACGGTTGGCTTCCATATTCAAAGATACATCTTTTTCTATTATTGTTTTTTTATTTTCATCTTTCAGTACAACTACAATTTTATTCACTTCATTGCTGATTCTTATATAATAATCAGTCAAATAAATTTTCTTTTGCTCAAGATTTACATTGTACTCATAAGCATATTTTTTATTATCCGCCTCAATAAATTCAATAGATACTTTTCCGGTAAAATTATCATTTGTGAAATTTTTATAATATACATGAATAGGGAGGTATCTCCCTCCCTTTGCTATATTCCCGTAACCGTAGCTTATATCTATAGTTATTTCCTTATTTGGTTCAGTTGCAGATAATGTGTTAATAGGAAATTGTACTGCAGACAGTAAAAATAATACCAATGATAATAAAAGTATTTTATTCAGTCCTCTTAAAATTTTCCCTTTCAACATCTAACTCCTTTGGTAATGTTACGCTGAATATTGTTCCGCTCAAATCACTGCTTACATCAATAATTCCATGGTGAAGCTCTGTGATATTTTTTGCTATGGCAAGCCCAAGTCCGGTTCCTCCCGTATTAGAATTTCTGGCCTGATCCACTCTGTAGAATTTGCCGAAAATAAGAGGTAACTCGTTTGCCGGAATAACTTTACCATAGTTGATTACCGCAATCTTTACTATTTTCTTTTCAACAGAAATTTTTATATCTATTCTTTTTCCGTCAGCACCGTATTTGATGGCATTATTAATAAGATTATCAAATAATCTTGCCAATAAAGTACCGTCTCCGTCTATTACACACGAATCCTCATTTGTATTTACACTGCAAGTAATACCTTTATTTTCAAAATTAGGGTAAAACTCCTCCATAAGCTGACATAAAAGTTTTATAATATCAATTTTATCTATTTTCAATACAAGTTTTGATGAATTTGTCTTTGTGAAGCTGAAAAGACTCTCAATAAGATCCTGCAGCTTCTTTGACTTTTCATAAACTATTTTCAAATACTCTTTTTTAGTCTCCTCAGACAAATCTCTTTTATTTATCAAATCCAGATATCCGAGTATTGATGTCAACGGAGTTCTGAGGTCATGAGCAATATTTGTAACCATCTCATTTTTGGACTTTTCATTATGTCTCTCACTCTCCATTAAAACTTTGATTTCCTCAGCCATCTTATTGATACTTGCGGCTATCTCTGAAAACTCGTTATCGCCTTTTACATCAATATTTGTATTCAAATCTCCGGCCGAAATCTTCTTTATTGCCAAAAGTATGTCATCTATATACTCAAATGACTTTCTTTGCAAAATCCAAAATGAAAGTGCAAATACTCCTATGCCGAATACAAGTAAAATCAGAATAACAACCAGGTCGCTTCCGTTACCCCTTATCAAAAGAGTATCATTTTCACGATTTATTATATGCAATCCTGAGAACATCGAAATATTGCTGAGCAAAAGAGTTTCTACCAAAATAGAAATCACCAGACTGAATAGTATGTTAATTATTACTTTAGTCTGAAATTTCTTTTCCAAATCATCTCTCAATTTTATATCCAACACCCCATACAGTAGTTATAATCTTGTTTTCTCTTTCATCTTCATTCATTTTTCCGCGAAGTCTCCTTATATGAACCATTACTGTGTTATTGGCCTCATATACCTTTTCATTCCATACTTTTTCAAAAATTTCATCTGTTGAGAATACTCTTCCGGCATTACTTGCAAGCAAATATAAGATATCGAACTCTATAGGTGTAAGTTTAACTTCTTTTCCCTCTATGACTACCTTATGATTATCTTTGTTTATAGACATTCCCTTAAGTCTTATCTCATTAGGATCGTCCTTTTCCAAAACGGTACTGTTCGGATTAAGCTGAGTATATCTTCGAAGCTGTGATTTAACTCTTGCCGTCAGCTCTAAGGTATTAAAAGGTTTTGTAACATAGTCGTCCGCACCTGTTCCAAGTCCAAGTATCTTATCAAGATCCGCACTCTTTGCACTTAGAAGTATTATAGGAAAATTATGTGTTTCTCTTATCTTCTTACACATCTCCAGTCCGTCCATACCGGGCATCATTATGTCAAGTATTGCAAGATGTATATCTTCGTTCTCTATTATCTTCAATCCGTCTTCCGCACTGTTTGCTTTAAAAACTTTATATCCGTCACTGACCAGATAAATTTCAACAAGGTCAGCAATCTCCTTTTCATCATCTACTACTAAAATATTTGTATCCGCCATTATATTCTCCTTTTATTCACTGCTTGTTTCACTTTCGCCTTCAATTGCAGCTTCAGTTATATTCTCTTCAGGTTGTGTATTTTCATGTGACTCATGTTCCTGTGTCTCATCAGGATGCTCACCCTCATTATTTTCATGATGCTCCTCACCTTCACTCTTATGAGGACTTATACCTATGGCACCGTCCAAATTGGAGTCCAGAGTTATATCGGTGCTCTCTTTGTCGGCTCCCATACCTGTATCCTTGATAATTTTATTACTTATCTTAACCAGCGTCTCACTCGGGGTATAGCTGTATCCCGGTATCTTACCGTAAAGCATCTCATGAAGAGCTATAACATTTGATTTCAATGTTATCGGAATAACATAATCTCTCTTATGCATTTTCTTTGTATCTTTATCAAAAGGGAATCCTGTTGTTTCACTCAGATGATATTTTGATATATCCTTTGCAAAAGGTATAAGATTATCTATTCCTACATTAGTAGCTGTCTGAGGCAGAACAGCCACCAAAATACTGTACAAAGTAGAGAAATTTGCGTTCTTAGCCTTATCAAAAGCAAGGCTTACAACCTTTCTCTGTCTCTCCGTTCTGTTAAAATCAGTATCCATAAGTCGCAGTCTCGCATATGCTACAGCCTGAACTCCGTCAAGGTGATTCATTCCCGCATGCTCAAGCTCATATGATCCCACGCCTGTAGCCTCTACAGTCTTTGCAATAAATGAATTCATATATTTAAACTCAGCATCCGTTATCTCAAGGTCTACTCCGCCAAGTATATTTATGGCGTCAATTACCGCCTTCCAGTTCACCGTTATATAATCCTTTATATCAAGGTCAAGGTTTCTGTTTAGAGTCTCCAGAGCCTGTTCAGGTCCGCCTTCTACATAGGCCTGATTGAACTTATGGAATTTTCCGTCCTCATCTATCATTGAATACATATCTCTATAGATTGATATAAGCTGTATATCTCCGCTTTCTCTGTCTACATTGACAATCATATTCACATCACTTAATGCACCCTTTTCCACATTTCCGTCTCTTGAGTCCACACCGAAAACTGCCACGGTATAGTAACCCTTTTGATTTTTAACATAGTGGAATGCAAAATAAGTTCCTCCTCCTACTATTGTAAACAGTAATACCAAAAGGAAGAGTCTTGTCAAAAAACCTCTTTTCTTTTTAGGTTTTTTAACTCTTTCTTTTTCGACTTTTTTCACAGTCCTTGGATTCACATTTTTCGTAACTTTTTTAGTTTTAACGATCTTTTTGGTAACAGGCTTTGTAACCTTCTTTTTAACCACCTTTTTAGGTGCCTCTTCTCTTTGAACGGTCTGAGTTCTGTATACTTCATCCCTTCTTACTACAGCTTTTTGACTGCTTTTTGGCAAAGGAATTTTTATTCCGCCGGTTTCCTCATTATCATTAGTATTACTTTTTATATTTCTTCCGTTCTTTATCTTTGAAGATTTCTTTGAACCTATGATATTTATCTTATCCGGTTTCTTTTCCACTTTTCTTATATTCTGTCCGATTTCTTCAAGTTTCTTATTGTTTTCACTTAATGTTTTAAGCAGTTTTTTATTTTCTTCTTTAAGTTTTTCTTCTTCTCTAATTTTTTTAAGCTTAGCTAAATCTTTTAAGTATTTTTCAAAATCTTCACTGTCAGCTTCACTAAGTTCTCTGTAAAAATCATCATCTCTCATTTTGGAGTAATGCTCCTTTCAAGAAGTACTTCTATATATTCTATCATAGATGAAAACAATATACACTAAGAAAAATAGAATAATAAGTGATATTTCTATAAAAAAGGCGGGCAAAAGCCCACCTTAAAGTATT
The DNA here is from genome assembly GCF_000512995.1 of Lachnoanaerobaculum sp. MSX33. Classification (NCBI taxonomy): domain Bacteria; kingdom Bacillati; phylum Bacillota; class Clostridia; order Lachnospirales; family Lachnospiraceae; genus Lachnoanaerobaculum; species Lachnoanaerobaculum sp. MSX33. The sequence goes on from NZ_AZXX01000044.1 coordinate 34,377, forward strand.
AAACGCTATCTCTTAATATTTTATTTAGAAAGTGATACTCCTTTTGACTCCGTATCATCTGATGCCATCTCTCTTGCAATCTTTGCAGCCTCATCTACATAGGAAGGTGTTGCTTCTTTAGCCTTTTTCGCATCTTCAAGGCTGTGCCCGCATTTAGTGCAAAAACTTGAAGTTTCAGGACACTCGTTACCGCAACTGTCACACACAACAGTATTTAATTTAACCTCATCCTTTTGCTCTTTTTGAGGCTTTGACGCCGCAGCCTTTGAAGCGGCTGCAGATACATTACTTGCCACATTTGTAGCTACATTGCCTGCTTTATTGAGTATTTCTTTTGCATAGTCCACATTCATATCCAAAGCGGCCGCATTCTCATCAACTTCAGTTCTGCCGGTTTTTAATATACCGTATACAGATAATATTAGATTTATAAGTAATATCAACAGGAATATCCATACAAAGAATGTACCCTTCATTTCATCCGCATGTAAACCTGATAAAGCATTCATTATTATAAACTCTGTAAATCCTAAAGATATATTGAGCAAATAAATAACGTGAACAAATATATAGCTGCCCTTACCTGTAGCTTTTTTATTTAACAGCCACATAACAATATTTACTATAGGATAAATTATAAATAATAATGTATATCCCTTTATGGCAGCCAATCCGCTAAGATCAAGACCATCAAGCTTCAATGTTGCCATGCTGAATAAAGAAAAACTCTTCTTTAAGTCATCTCCGAAAAATCCGTAACTGAAATCAACTTTCAATACCGGAATAAAGAAAAACAGTGTAATTAAAGCAGATAGAACAAATAATATATTCAAAACACTGAGCCCTTTATTATTGATAACCAAGTCATTGTTTTTTGTTCTTTTTATACCTTTAAACATTCAATCTACCTCCTTTATAAAATTTCTTTTCCACAAGATGAACAGAACTTATCACCTGCATTGTTTTCTTGACCGCAGTTGGAACAAAATACCTTATCACTTGGCTTAGCCCCGCTTACATATTCTTCTTTTTCTTCACTCACAACTTCCGTATCCTGTGTATTTTCCGGAGTTTTATCCGCTACTACAGCTTCCCTAACATCATACTTTTTAATACTTACCGTATTGCTTGTTGTATTAACAGGTGCATCTGCAACAACTACATTATTCTTATTCTTCTTTGATTTATTAAACAAAATCAGAAGGAGTATAGCTATTATCAAAATAAATACAAATGCAACAGCTGCAAAGACAATATATATAGTAAAGTTTGTACGAACGCTCACAAAGAATGGAGAACTGTAATTTGACATCATAACATTCTCACCCTTTACAATGAAGTCATTGCCCTTAAACTTTGCTTCTGCGTTTTCAAAACTTCCTGCCAAGTATAAATCCTTATCTACAGGCTTACCGACATTTTTAACTATGTATTCATATGAATCAACATTTCCTGATGTGAAAATCTCAGGATTAAAGTCATCCATAAATGAAATTCTCTGCTTTGTTACAAAAAGGCCCTTCTTGTCTACGTCCAAGCTGCTGATTGATCTTGTGTATCCTGTAGTTTCTTCCCACATCTTGGCATCTTCTTCAATAGTACCGGAAGAAGATATCTTAACTTCAAGATCCTTGCCGTTTAAAGACACTTTATCAAGCTTTATCTTGCTGTTAGAAAGAACACTCTTAAGTTTTTCCTCAAGAGACTTTACATCATCCTCGTTGAAAGACTCACTGAAAACCACGGTAATATCTCTTTTTATCTTACCTGTAGGAGTAATCTCAACGATATGCTTGTATTTGCTTACATTCGGCAAAATATTCACATTCAGCTTTATATCAAAAGTTGAACTGTAACCGCTGTAAAGCAAAGTATTTGCATCACCGCTCATTGCAGAACGTAAAACTGTAGATGAGTATCCTGTACCGTCTGTTATAGTTCCTTCATAATTATTCTCTGGATTTACATAATAATCAAAGCTTACGGCATTATTGTAATTACTGATATAGTCTTCCAAATTTATATACTCATTAAGAGTATAATTTTTAGAAAACAAATGTCTTTTATCTACAGCATCCGATGTATCGGATGTGGATTCAGTGCTCTCCTCGGTACTTTCTTTACTCTCAGACTCCACCTGAGTCTCCTCTGAGACTTGAGTATCCTTTGCAGCTGAACCGGTCGTACTGTCAAGACTTTTTCCGGTAAACTTTTCAGTCATCTTTTTACAGTCATCTGCACTTAAAGCCTTACCCTCAACAGTGAAAATATGTGAATTATTTGCTTCCGACCATGTTCCTGTTCCGACTTCACCCGATCTTTCAGCCATAAATTTATCTATATCATCTTTAGCCTGATCATAGCTGGTATTCGGAATATCTATAGCAATACTTCTGTCAATACTTCCGTCTTTGTTTATAACTGTATTGAACTCGATACCGTTAATAGGCAAATACTTTGTAGTATTTACATCTATTATGCTCATATTGGCATCTTTTTCATATTCCTCACCTGATATACTAAGGCTGACCTGACTTGTAGAGAATATATAAATCTCATATGAAGATGTAATATATTCATTATTCATCATTCCGTCACGCATCCATTTTAGAAGGTCTTCAGTGCCGAAATTTTCCTGAAATGCAACTCCCTTTGCAAATGCGGTATTTGATCTTAAAAGTGTCACCTTCGGTTCTATGTCGCTTCCGACAGCTTTTAATATATTTCCAACCTTTTTCTCATAGTCATCTTTTGATGAGAAATTTATAGTAAATACAGCAACAATATTTGAATCATCCTGTGTAACGGAAGTGATTTCAATATCTTCAGGACAGAGCGACTTCAATGTTGCCGCTACGGTTGCAAAATCTTTTTGAACATATGATGTATAGTCTGAATTTGATATTGTATATGTCATAACTCTGCTTCCGGCAAAGGAATCATCAAAATTCATATCTGTTTTAACAACACCGCCACATGCTGTAAGAAGCAAAAATGCCAATATACATATAAGATATTTTAATTTATTTTTCATAATACTCCCTAAATTTTCACTTGATTTTATCTTCCGAAATAACTGTCAATACCGTCAGCAAGTCCCTTTGACAGTTTTTTCAGTTCATCTTTTCCGTGATCCGATGTTTTATCTCCCAATTCAATATCAATCGACGGAACAGTTGAATAAGATGTCTGTGTAAGATCCATCTCCATTCTTCCCTTACTGAAAATCTTTGTTCCGTTTGAAGACAATCCGTTTATCAAAGACTTACCGAGGGCTTCATGCTTTTTCCAGTTTGAAGCTACAGGTTCCATACTTCTGTATGAGTCCACTTCAGGAACACCCATATAAAACGCCCCCTTATCTGCATTTGTGGAATCCCAATGCAATGCTATATGCGCAGAAGCAACATTATTGGCTATTACCGTTCTTGCAATATTGTCAAGCTGAACATCACTGCCGTCACGAATCATCAACACATTATATCCTCTGGATAAAAGCTCGTCTTTCAGTATCTTTGCCATCTCAAATGTTACGGTACTTTCAGGTGTACCGTCTGCGAATGTCATACCCTCGGAAACGGCAATAGCTGTGGAGGCTCCGGCTTTTGTGGTACCGCTTGTTACCTTTGGGGTTCCGTCAGGATGACATTGTGTTTTTTGTGAAGAGCCTCCCTTTGTACCATGTCCGGCATTTACGGCTATAGTTATACCGTTACCGTTTTCACTCGGCTTATAGAGCACGCTTTTACCTGAATTTATCTTTGAAAATGATGCATACTGCCAACTTGGATCAAGCCCTATTTCTCCGGCTTCTTTTACCTCAGATTTTTTTGCCTCGGTTTCAGCCTGAGTTTCCTTGACTGTGGTAGTTTCTTCTATAGCGGCGGTCTCCGACACGGTAGTCTTTGAGGCAGCTGTTGAAGTAACTTCAGTACTGCTCTCAGGCTCTTTAGAGCTCTGTGCAGTTGTTGAATCCTTATTGCTCCTTGTCACCTTTCTTACGACATCCGTCTGCACTACCTTTCCGTCCGCACTGCTTTCCACACTTACAGCAGATGAAGTTTCAACCGTATTCTTAGTACTTGAATTATTACCGCCACACGCCGTCAAAACTCCTGCTAAAAGCATAGCCTGACAAATAAACTTTAATCTCATAATAAACCTTTTATCTTTGCAAATATTTTAATAAGTTCTACACTTCCTTCAAGCCCAAGTGTTGAACTGTTTACAGTCAAATCATAACTTCTTGAGTCTGCCCATCTCTTACTTGAATAATAGTTATAATAGCTTGACCTCTTCTTGTCTGTCTTTACCATAATATCCTTTGCTTTATTGGCTTCAATATTGTTGGTTTCCATAATTCTCTTAATCTTGTCCTCATCATTTCCTGTAATAAATACTGAAAACGCATTCGGATCGTCAGCCAAAGCATAATCTGCGCATCTTCCGACTATAATGCATGACTCCTCGGATGCAAGCTTTTTAATAGTGTCAAACTGTGCCAAAAAAATCTTATGATTTATAGGCATATCCATATAGGATGAAGATGTATATCCCAAAGAATAAGTATCCATCACAAGAGAGTATAAAAATGAACTTGTCGGCTTCTCATCATGAGTCTCAAACAACTCTGCAGCAAGTCCGCTCTCTTTAGCAGCCCTGTTGAGTATTTCTTTATCATAGCATTTTATACCCAATTGCTCAGCCAGCATCTGACCGATCCTTCTTCCACCGCTTCCGCACTGTCTACCTATGGTAATAACCAATCTATTGTCCATACCTACCTCCTAAATAATCAATTTCCGTCTACATATTTTTCACAACACTAAAAAATGTAAACACAGATAATTTATATGTATTATTATATAACAAAAAAAGCAGAATGTATATATATCTGTCTTTCAGTTGTCACTTTTTAGCTAATGTTTATGCTGTTTTATATTTAATTCTTTCTAAATTTTCTTAATATTTCGTTAAAGTAATCCGGAACAGGTGCTTCAAATTCCATATATTCATTTGTTCTCGGATGTATAAACCCCAGCACCTTTGCATGAAGGCATTGTCCCTCCAGCTTCATATTTTCTTTTTTCCCCGAATACACTTCATCACCAAGCAGAGGATGATGTATATATGACATATGTACTCTTATCTGATGAGTTCTTCCGGTTTCAAGTACACATTCAATATATGTATAGTTATTCAATCTTTCAAGGACTTTATAATGAGTCACCGCTCTCTTTCCGCCTTTATCCACAGCCATCTTCTTCCTGTCATTTTTCGATCTGGCTATCGGAGCGTCCACAGTCCCCTCATCATCTTTAATATTTCCGGTAACTATAGCAACATATTTTCTGGTAATACTGTGTTCGGCCAATTGTTTTGCAATATGCTGATGAGCATTATCATTTTTACATGCAATTATTATACCTGTGGTATCCATATCTATCCTATGCACTATTCCCGGTCTTAGCACTCCGTTTATTCCGGAGAGATTATCCTTGCAATGATATAAAAGTGCATTTACCAAAGTTCCGCTATAATGTCCTGCAGCCGGATGAACCACCATACCCTTAGGCTTATTTATAAGTATTACATCATCATCTTCATATACTATATCAAGCGGTATATTTTCAGGGAGAATTTCAAGCGGCTCGGGCTTAGGTATAGCCAGATTTACACTGTCACCGTCTTTCAGCCTGTAATTTGCCTTTACGGCTTTTTTGTTTACACAAGCCTTACCCTTCTTAATCAAATCCTGAATATACGATCTTGAAAAGCTCTCAAGATTCATCGCAAGAAATACATCTATTCTTTTGTCAATATCCGATTCTTCCACTTTTATTTCAAAGTTATCCATTTATCTCCAAACTAAAATTATTTTTTATAAAATTCCAATTCGTTTTCTTTGTATACAAATACAAGGCATAGAAAAAGTATAAAAGTTCCTACCGTTACACATATATCTGCAAAATTAAATATAGGAAAGTTAATAGGTTTAAAATAAATAAAGTCGACCACATAACTTCTTATTATTCTGTCAATAAAATTACCGATTGCACCTGCAAAAATCAAGCCTCCACAAAACAGCAAAGGATAATAACGCTTATCTGAAGGCAACTTAAAAAGCAAATAGATTATACCCAATAAAACCGCTACGGTAATTATATAAAAGAAAATATGCATTCCCTGCAATATTCCGAAAGCCGCACCGGAGTTTTCCGAATACCAGAAATACAATACATTATCTATAAGAGGATAAGCAGGAGCATCTTTTAATTTCATCATAACTTCATATTTACTCCACTGGTCAACTCCCACCAATATTGCAACCATAATAAAAAATGATGCAAACTTATAAACTATATTTCTTTGCATATACTCTTCAACGCCTCCACCATATCTTCTTTATTAACACTTCTGTCTATATACGCATCTCCTATTTTATTTAATAGAATAAACTTTATTTGTCCGGCTTCCATCTTTTTATCATTAAATGTAGCTTCAAAAACATTCTCTACATCTATATCCGTTCCGGTATCAAGCGAATAAATTTCCATCAAATCACTAAGAAACTTTCTGTCATCTTCACCGAATTTATTCCTTTTTATACATATATCAAATGCAGCAAGCATTCCAAGCCCCACACATGCTCCATGTGAAAGGCTGAAGTTCTTTTCTTTTTCAATAGCATGACCCAAAGTATGTCCGAAGTTTAATATAGCTCTTTGACCTTTTTCATAAGGGTCGTTTTCCACAACCTCTTTTTTAATCTTCTGACTTGTAAGTACCATATCAGCCAAGGCTTTTATATCACCCGACAATATTTTTTTATGATTTTCAAAAAGACTGTAATAATAATCTTTGTCAAATATCAACCCATGTTTTATAACTTCGCCCATACCTGAAGAGAATTCCGCTTCAGGCAAAGTATTTAAAGTATTTATATTTACATATACAAGTTTCGGCATATAAAACGCTCCAACCATGTTTTTGAAATGTTTGAAATCAACTCCTGTTTTACCTCCGATACTTGAATCCACCTGCGAAACTAAAGTCGTCGGAATTTGCACAAAATCGATTCCCCTAAGATATGTGGCTGCAGCAAATCCGCAGATATCACCTACCACACCTCCACCCAGAGCAAGTAAGATATCTTTTCTGTCAAACTTATTAAAAATCAAAGTATCATATATTCCTGAAACAGTTTCAAGATGTTTATTCTGTTCTCCGGCTTCGAATATATGCGTAAATACTTTTAGTCCGTCAAGTTCTTCTTTTACCTTATCAAGATATATTTCAGCCACATTTGAGTCTGTGACAATACAAATTTTTCTGTTTTCTATATCAAATTTACTTAATTCATTTTTTAAGTCAGAAAAGTCATCATAAATAACAATGTCATAACATGGCTTATTTTCAAAGTTAACTTCTAATCTATTTAAATACATTTGTTAATCCTTATTTAAAAATTTCCGTTTCCGCAAACAGTCTGCCTTTTTTGGATAAAGCACTTATGCCCAAAAATTTTGCTCTACCAAGCCCTCGTACCGTTATAATATCCCCTGATTTTATTTTTGATGAATGTGAAAAACATTGTCTTGAATTTATAAACACCTTACCGGCATCAATATACAAATTAACCTTACTTCGTGAAATATTGTATATCGAACATATTATTGAATCCAATCTCTCGGAAGGAATATTTATCTTTTTATATTCCACTCTGTTTACCGCCTTCAATTCATCCGCACTTTCTCTCTCCAATACGACTTTTGTGCGTTTAACCGTAGTAAGCTCGCTTATTATAGTTTCCGACATACTCTTAAACGTAATTATATGTGCCGTATTGTCTACTATACATATATCACCCACCATATGCCTTTCAATGCCCAGATTCATCAATGCACCCAAAAAGTCACGATGAGTAAGATCGTCTGCAAACTTTTTATTAACCGGAGCAATCTTAATATATTCCAGCATATCGAATCCAGGAATATTATCACAATAAAAGCAGACAATTTTTCTTTCCGCTTCAGAATAACCGCCAAACATAACATGTCTTATATTCGGGAGATCCTTCTGAATTGTTTCAAAAATTGTCTGCTCATTTAAATTCAAGAACATGGAATACGTAACAATGTTCTTAAAATATGCGTTTCTTGCTAAATCTAAAAACTTATTTCTTAGAAATAGTTCTTCTTTTTCCAAAATTATAACCTCATACCATATCCTGAAGCGTCTGCACTGCTGCGTTCTATACTTCCCGAGCCACCAAGTAAATCAACAAACTCACCTGATAAACTTATATTTGAAGGTGTAACGATAAAAATACTGTCAGAGATGCTCTGAAGATTTCCTTCCATATCGTAAGCAGCTCCGCAAATAAAATCTACTATTCTCTGTGCAACAGCGATTCTTACATCTTCAAGGTTAAGAACAACCGTCTTACCTTCTTTAAGGCTGTCAACCACATTTCTTGACTCTTCTACAGATGTAGGTCTGAACATTGTAACTTCCATATCTTTTCTGATAGGAATAACTTTGTTAACCTTAGTATTTCTGCTTGCAACTTTAGGCCTCATAGGCTCTTCTTCTTCTACCTGCTCGCTTGCGTTTTTGATATCTGTATCATACTCATCATCTTCATACTCATCGACTTCGACAATATCATCATCATAAGATTCATCATCGCTATCATTCACTCGTAAATACTTTTTGATCTTATCAAAAAATTCCATCTTCACGTGTTCTCTCCAATCTTTTTTATCTTTTCCCAAATATTCCTGTACCAACTCTTACCAAATTTGCACCTTCTTCAAGCGCTACAGTATAATCGCCAGACATTCCCATTGATAAAAATTCTACTTCTATATTATCATAGTTTTTCTCAATTATGTCAACAGATATTTTCTTTATTTTCTTGAAATTTTTTCTATTTTCCTCCGATTTTTCTACATTTGGGGCAATTGTCATCAATCCTTTGATATGTAGGTTCTTATATCGTGCAAATATAGGTAAAATCTCATCAAGTTCTTCTTCCAGGAAACCGTATTTTGAGGCCTCTTTTGCAATATTAATTTCAAGCAATCCGTCAACATGAATACCTTTTTTTCTCGCCTCAGTATCTATCGTATCCGCAAGTCTTATACTGTCTATAGAATGTATAAGTACGGTATTACCTAAAAGTTGTCTGACTTTATTTGTCTGCAAATGTCCAATCATATGCCATCTGATATCTTTCGGCAGTTCCTCTCTTTTTCTTAAAAGCTCCTGCACCTTATTTTCTCCGAAATCTCTTACTCCGCTTTCATAAGCTTCCATAATAAGTTCATTCGGTTTTGTTTTGCTTACAGCAATAAGAGTTACATCATTTATATTTCTACCGCTTTTTTCACAGGCGACTTTCATATCGTCTATAACATTTTGTAAGTTTTCCTTAACCATAGTTTCTCCTATTGATAAATAAAATCTCCTTCTTTAAAACTGTCAGGATTCAATAAAATATGATCATATACCTTTAAACCGTATTTGGTACCCTTATCTACAATATAGAATTCCTTATTCGATCCGAGTATATCTATATTCTTAAATACCGTAAATCCTTTATTTATATTGTATACTCCCAACAATTTTTCCTTGTTTGAAACCTCAAATATCTCATTTGAATCAGGTTTTATCAATTTATCACCGGATGCTATATCCTTATTTTCTGTACTGATATAGCAATTTGTATCCGTAATCTTGATTATATCTTCCGGCACAAAAACCGTTGAAGTCGTACCGTCTTTATCCACCTGCTTATAAAATCCGTCGCTTACACCATCTCCACCCTTTGCCATATATTCAACAGGTATAGTATAGAAGTCTTTTTCAAGCACACATTTGGACGGAATCTTTAAGCCGTTTACAACTGATGATTGTATATCAAACTCCGCATATCTGTTTGAAATAAATTGTACCATATATTTATCAAATGTCAATTTTCCCAGACTATATCCGTCTTTTGTTTCTACAACAGAGTAATCTCCTGTAAGTGTCAGACCATTTGATTTAAATTTTACAGTCAAAGCCTTCTTTTCTGCATATAGCTCTTCCTCACCTTTTTCAAATTCAAAATATATACTCCATGATTCACTGTTTACAATCCTATAAACCTTTGTTTCCGCCTCTATAAGCTGTTCATTCTTTATATAACTTATAGGATGTTTTGATGTATCAAAATCGCTTTTAGTCAGATCTTCCTCTTTTTTCTCGGCAATATCATCCATAGCATATGATATTTCTCCGGAATAAGGTGAGGTAACCACATTAAGACTCAAACCGTTTTCATTTGAAATATTATCAATATTTTCTATGTTTATTAAATTCGAATATTCGCTTGCAGCATTGTCCAATAAATATTTTGTATCATAGACATACTCAAAATCAGAATCCGAATAGTTGGAGGCGAAATTTGAAAGCTTCTTTTTCATTTCAATAACACTCGAATCCGATATGGTATCTTCTTTTCCTGACGACGCCTCCATAAGCTTCTTTAAATCTCCGGTAGCATCAAGGGAATATACTCTGCTTCCTACAGCCGCTCTTTTACCGTCTCTCATATATATATTTATATATCCTCCATCCGGTGAAACTTGAACACTCTCATCTCTTAGTATAAGTCCGGTGTGCGTCTTATTCTCGGACATACTTCCCTCAACCACTTCATTATATCTTATCTGTTTTCTTGTAGCAAATTTAACAAGAATTAATATCAGATAAAAGAATACAAACAGGAATATTATAACACCCACATTAATAATTCTTTTTTTTCTATAGGGAATAATTTTTTTAGAATCAGCCAATTTTATTCTCCTTAAAAAAGCAAGCCATTATTGCCTGCATAAATACAATTCTCTACATTATACTGCACAAGAGTGTTTTTTTCAATTAAATTTAAAAAAGGCAGACCTCAAAATCGAGTCTGCCTTTATCTGTTAAATCAGATAATTCACGTACAAAATTATATGATATTATTTTCTTTATTATAATGCTACAGAAACATTCTTCTTTGCATTTTCAGGTAGATTTGATGCATCCGTTGAAACACTTAAAACGAATGTGATTCCATATTTCTCTCCCAATGTCTCTATACGATCGATTGTTGAAGTAATATCTGCTCCTTCAAGTACCGCCAGTTTTAAAAAGCTGTCCAGGAATATAGCTTCAATATCATGATCGGATGAAATGAGTCCTGCCAGGAATCCTACAAAACCGTCTGCTGACATGATAGGAAATTCACTAACATTAATAAGTCTTATCTTGTTATTAAGTTCATACATATGCTTTGAACTCTTGTCAAGATAAATGACTGAGCCGTTTGCCTTTGAAACAGTTTCATTGGCTCTTTCAAGTAAAATCTTTGTTTTTCCCTTACCCTTCTCTCCTGCAATAATAGAAACCATGGTAACGTCCTCCTTAAACTTACTGTTATCAAATATAAAATAATATAATGATATTATAAAATATTAATAGGAATAGTGCAATGCTATTTATTGATTTTTGAAAGAAGTTTAGACATATTGTCGTACAAGTCCGCTCTGTTCTTAGACTTCAATACAACAGAAATATATCTTTTTCCCTCAGCATTCTCACTGCAAATCACAAGACAACTACCTGCCGCCAGGGTGGTTCCGGTTTTTCCGGCATCAACCACTATACCTCTCGGTGCGGCCGCTTGACCTGTTATATATCTGTTTCCGTTTTTCCAACTTTTTGTAACCTGACTTCCGTCAGCTGCCGTATATGATACATTATAAAACGGAGCTCCCGCGTAATTCATAAATCTGCTGTCTTTCATAGCTTCATTAAATATTAAATAAAGATCATATGCCGTTGTATAATGATTGCTGTCGGAAAGACCGCTGGGATTAACGAAATTGGTATCCACAGCTCCAATTCTCTTTGCCTCATCATTCATCATCTTTACAAAATTATCTACACTGCCTCCGATATGTACTGCGATGGCATTTGCCGCATCATTTCCCGAAGGCAACATAAGTCCGTATAGAAGTTGATCAAGTGTCAACTTATCTCCGGGTTTGATTCCTGCCAGACTTGCTCCCGCCTCGGTTATAACAATGTCTTCGGTCACAGTTACCTCATCTGAAAGATTTCCATATTTGAGTGCCAACAATGCGGTCATAACTTTGGTTGTACTTGCAGGATACATCTGCTTTGTAGCGTCTTTCGATGCCAAAAGACTTCCATCACCCCCTGCCAATATGACACTTTCCGAAGAAATATCATCTACGTCAACATTGTCCTCAACAGGCAATGCAAGATTTGCCGCAAGCGGTGAAATTTTTGTGTCAATATCAAGACTTGAAAGCCTTCCGGAGAAGTCGTACTCGGTCATCATAAACTGAGAATAGTATACTCCTCCAAGAAAAAGTGCTGTCAGAATAATAACGGGAATAATTAAGTATATTTTATTTACCGGCTTTTTCCCTCTTTTAGTATAATCCGCCATCAGACTATCTATATGCCTCTCTAAACTCAAAGTCACCTCTGTCAAGTGCCATTATAAGAAGCTCTGCTGTAGCAAGATTTGTTGCCAAAGGTATATTATGTGTATCACAAAGTCTCATAACCTTATCGGCATCCGGTTCATGGCTCTTCTTTGTGAGGGGATCTCTTAAGAAGATTACCAGATCTATATCATTATTTTCTATCTGAGCACCAAGCTGCTGTTCGCCTCCAAGATGCCCTGCCAAATATCTATGTATATTAAGATTGGTAACTTCTTCCACCAATCTTCCTGTGGTTCCTGTCGCTGATAAATTATGTTTTGATAAAATACCTCTATATGCAATACAAAAATTCTGCATGAGCTTCTTCTTAGCATCATGTGCGATCAAACCTATATTCATCTTTACCTCCAAATATTAGTTCTTACCCTGTCTTACAGCCACACTTGCAACCAGTCCTACACCTAAAAATAAGCTTAAAAGCGAGCTCACTCCATAACTTATAAATGGAAGTGGCAATCCGGTATTAGGAAAAAGTCCTGTTGCAACCGATATATTTGTGAAGCTCTGAAATCCGACCAATGCGGCAAAACCTACACAAACCAACTTACCTTCTAAATCTTTTGCTTTAGAAGCAAGGTGAAAACATTCAACAACTATAAGCGCAAAAAGCGCTATTACCACCATACTGCCTACAAATCCCAGTTCCTCTCCAATAACCGCAAATATAAAATCCGTCTGCTCCTGGGATAAAAAGTTTCCGTTCTTAACCGAAGCAAAAGTGTTATTATTCAGTCCCTTACCCATCAACTGACCTGATGAAATAGCCATAATCGAGTTGTCCTGCTGTACATTTATGTCTGCATACTTATCCGGATATATCCATCCAAGTATTCTATTTGCTTGATATCCCCTTAAGAAGGGAACTGTGTTACTTCGTAATAATAATATAAATATTACTGCTGATGGTATTAAAAATGCAAGACTGCCAAGTACCCATTTGTAGCTGATCCCTGAGATAAACAACATACTTATTATCATAATAAATACTACAATTGTAGTTGATAAATCAGGCTCTTTCAGTATTAAAATACAGGGTATAGCAGCAACTACGGCAAATACAAGTAAAAATGAAATTCTGTCGATATCCTCCTGATGTTTACCTAAAAAAGCTGCAATAAATAAAATCATACCTATTTTGACTATCTCAGAAGGCTGTAACTGTCCAATAACCGGTACTTTAATCCATCTCACCGCTCCTGCACCCTCAGGCTCATAACCGAAAAGTAACACTGCAAGCAGCAAGATAATACATATTCCATACACTATCCACATCAGTTCCATCAATTTTCTGTAGTGTATAAGTGATATCAATACCACAAGTACAAGTCCGAGGACCACGCCAAATATCTGCTTGGCCACCATTCCTTTGTCTCCGCCTGTGGCACTGGAAATAACCAATACACCTATAGTATTTAAAACTATAATATAAACCAACAGTCTGAACGGATAATATCTAAGCTTAAAACCGTCTAACATTCTCTACTCTCCAAATTCTACACGAATTTAGCAAAAAAATCCAGTGTTTTTTGAAAATTAACATATTTTCCTCTAAAATCAGTCGCCAATTCTTACATCACTTACATCAAGTGCACTATTATTCAATATATAATCCAAACTAATTTGATTATAATAATACTTATAAATATTCTTACCGATAACTGCCGCATTTGTAGAGGAATATCCGTAAGGGATATTTACCGTAACAGCTATCTCAGGACTTTCATAAGGTGCAAAAGAGATAAAGAAGGCATGATTTCCTCTCGTCTTTGACTCCTGTGCAGTACCTGTTTTTCCCGCAATATTAATATTAAGATCGGTAAATACTTTCCTTGCTGAACCTTCTTTTATAACTCTGTACATACCCTCTCGAACATTATTCCATGTATCCTGACTGATATCCACATGAGAATTTGAAACAGGGGTATAATCCTGTACAACATTTCCGTATTGATCACAAACCTTATCCAAAAGACTCAGTTCAAAAACAGTTCCCTGATTTGCAATAGTCGCTACATATCTTGCAAGCTGAATATTTGCAAATGAGTGATTACCCTGACCGATAGATGACTGTTCAGGGTTGATATCTGAAATCTGTGGTTCATTTTCCACTATTTCAACTCCCGATTTATGATCGAGTCCGAACATTGTGGCATATTTTTTAAGTCTCTCTATACCAAGTTCTGATGAATACTCACCGTTACCGTCTGTTGAAAGCCTGTGTCCGGTCTCGGCAAAATATACATTACATGAATCCTGTATAGCTTTTACTACAGAATCGGGGCCGTGACTTCCCGGATAAATCCAACATTTTATAGCAGGATTTATAGTATCGTAAATACCTGTACACACTACCGTGTCCGTTGCATTTATAACATGCTCTTCAAGACCCGCAATTGCTGTAATAGGCTTGAAAGTTGAACCCGGCGCCTTCTTGGTTTGAGTCACATTATTATATAGCGGCAAACTTTCGTCATCCAGTAATTTGTTAAAGTATGCAACATCCATAGAGTTTGCCAATCTGTTATTGTCATAACCCGGATACGATACCAATGCTCTTACTTCACCCGTATTTACATCTGTAACCACCGCTCCGGCAGAACAAGGATCCAGCGCAAGCTGTGCCGGCGTTATCTCTATCCTTGAAATCTTATCAATAAAGAAAGGAAAAGCAAAGCCTTCATTTCCTGCAGCCAATTGAGCATATGCGGCTTCATCCATATTGAGTATTCCCTGATCGAAAAGTGCCAGACAAAGTTCTCTTCCTGTGACCACATTGTTTCTAATCAAATATTTATAAACAAGCTTATCAAAATCAGCATCATCCTTAAGCATATTTTGAATATCCTCTACAAGCTTGCTGTATATATCTTCAGCACTTGAATAATTACTGTCGTTAAAGAATATCGTAGTATCAATATAACCGCTTGATATTCCTATAAACAAATAATCTCTAAGCGAAGTGGTCTCATTCTTCCATGCCTGATAAACCTCGGATTTTGTATCTATATTATCCTTCTTTATTATACCCTTCTTTGTAAGTGCGGAATGTATATAGTTTAAATATGCCTTTGTATCTTCAGGCAATCCACCCATTACCGTAGGGGCACTTGAAGTCAACTCGTTATTTATTGATACTAAAATATTTTCCTTTTGTGCTGTAAGCTTTGCATTCAAGCTTTGCTCCGTTGCGGATGCATCTGCTTTTGCAAAGTGAGTCGTATCAAGTACATTGTTACCTATAAGCTGATAATAAGCATCTTTTACAGGTATAAGTCTATGTGTTGAATCTGTTGAATCCGTATTCGGATTGTCCTCGTTTACAATCTTGCTTGCCAAAACACCTGCCAGCTGCTGCTCAACCAGGCGATAGGTAGCTATTTGCAAATTCTTATCAATAGTAAGATATACATCATTTCCGGCACTTGATTCAACTTCGCTTATGGTCTCTATAATTCTTCCCACATTGTCAACTATCATAGTCTTTGAGCCCTTTGTACCCTGCAATGTGGTCTCCATGCTCTCTTCTATACCGATTCTTCCTACAATATCGTTTAATGTATAATCAGGTCTTTCCTTTAAAAGTTCATCAAGCTTTTCATCCGGAACTTTTCCGGTATATCCGATTATATCTGAAAAATAAACCGCATCATTGTAGACTCTTAGGGTGTCATTTTCTACATCAACACCTATCAAGGATGCTGTATTTTCCATAATGTCAATCTTTGCTTCCTCAGATATATTTGTAGATATAATAGTAGGCTCATACCTTCTGTAAAGTTTTTTGCCCATCTCATATCTTATATTTATCAAATCGATTTTGTCCTGACCGGACAGATTGTAGATATTACCTTCACTGTCAGTCATTTTATCAAGTCCGTAGGTTTTAAGCTTTTTATCAACCATCTCCTGCGCACTGATATTTGAAGGATACTTTCCGGCCTTATCATCAAGTTCATCCAATGATTTCAAGCCGTACATATCTGCAATAAATCTCATTCTGGCTGTGTCAGATTTTGTGGTATAGTAGAAATCACCGTTTTCATCTACCGCTACCAGAAAATCTCCTTCGATATTCTCGTTATGTTTTCTTAAAATCTGCACCAGCCTGTAGTACATATTATTTTTATCATTTACTTTTTTATAGTATCCGCCATCTGTGATAGTTACCGTATATGACAACTTATTATAGGCCAAGAGATTGCCGTTTCTGTCATATATATTTCCTCTTGCACCTGTAGTGGCTACAGTTTTCTTTATTTTTTGAACATACTTATCCTGTGCCTCTTTTCCGTTTACCATTTGCATGGTGAAAAGTTTAGATCCAAGGATAAATACCATGAAGGCGTATATTACACTAAGTATAAATAGTCTGGAGGATTTTATCTTTTCAAAAAAGTCCCCTAAAAAATCTTTAAAATCCCTTATCACTAATTAATTCCTCTACTGTCCAATATCCTGAGTTTTTTATTGTACCAAAGTAAAAACCTGTATAATAACAATGTAAATATAAGCGTTATTATTACCTCGGGTATTACAATATTTTTCAAATAGTATAAAACCTCAAATTTATCCCTTATCAAGAATCTGAAAACATAAATAAACACATTGTACATAATTTCGCTTATCGTACACACTATGAAGGGTAAAACTATATATTCATCATAAAAGAAGACTGAAAGCCTACCGTTAATATACCCTATCCATATAAATAATAAAGTAAAAAATCCGAAAGGACCTGCAAAGTACAAGTCCATCAAAACTCCGCATAACACACCGTAGAGCATTCCTTCTTCCACACCGAGACTGAATCCATAAGTGAATGTAAGTATTATAAGTAAGTTCGGCGAGGCATATAAAAACGGTATGAACGGGAAAATGCATATCTGAAGTGCAAATGCAAATATAATAAAAGCTATATTCACTATTATTCTTCTCATTTAATCACTCACTTCCTTCTTTTTGGTTATTACAAGAACTTCAGATATAGTATCAAAATTCACTATCGGTATTATATATCCGCTCTTTGTAAGCCTTGAAGAATCTTCCTTTAAATCTCTGGCATAGCCGATTAAAATATTCGGCAAATACTTGGTTGATACATTTGATGTAACTATCATATCACCTTCGGAGATATCCGCATCCGACTTGACGTCTTTTAAAATCAATCTTCCGTCATTATAAAGCTCAAGATTTCCGTCAACTCTGCAAAGTGAACCTGTTCTTAGAGACATTGCACTTACTCTTGATATATCATCTATAATTGAACGTACATTTGCATAATTTTTCCCTACATCGGTCACTATTCCTATCAGTCCGCCATAGCCTATAACATTCATGTCTACCGCTATTCCGTCATCACTGCCTTTGTCGATAGTAAAAGTAGAAAACCACTTTGTACTGTCCTTTGCCACTACTCTGGCTCCGACCTTCTCATAGTCCGAATAACTTTCATCAAGCTTATACAGTTCTCTGAGTCTTGCAAGTTCTCCGTTATCCGCCATCAACTTTGTATTTTCCTCTGTAAGCTCATCAATTCTTTTATTGAGCAAGGTATTTTCATTGATTGCGTCATGTAACTTTCTTTGTTCTTCTATATTGTCATATATCGCCCTACCTGCAGTATTTACGCCGGATTGAACCGGTAATAATACAATTCCTACAGCCTGTCTTAAAGGCGAAATAATAGAATCATTGAATGAAGTTATTCCTATAAGAATGATACTAATTATACTTAAAATTATCAGTACAAGTCGGTTTCTAGAATCCATTAAATAATCCCCTGTTCCTTAAAGCTGTAATAGCAGTTATCGCCTATAACTATATGGTCTATAAGTTCTATCCCTATACTATCCAACGCTTTATTAATATCCTTTGTTATATCTATGTCCGCCTTACTCGGCGACGGGTCACCACTTGGATGATTATGCAGTAAAATAACATTTACCGCCAAATGCTTTAAGCTTTCTATCAAAATCTCTCTGACCGAAACCAACGAAGCATTCACTGTGCCCACAGAAATCACCATATCTGAAATCGGCCTCTGTCTTGTGTCAAGGAAGATTATTCTAAGTTCCTCAACTTCCAAGTGTCTGATACTCTCCTTATAATAATTTGCAACCACATCAGGAGAAGAAAAAGAAATACTTTTTCTTGTGTTTTTTCTTTCCCACGCTCTTTTACAAAACTCTCCAAGTGCAAGTATCTGTACAGCCTTCACCTTGCCTACGCCCTTGATAGCCATCAATTTATCAATATTATGGTGAAAAATACTATGTATTCCAAATCCTTCACCATTACCCTCAAGAATATTATATGCAAGATTTACTACATTGACATCCTTTGTACCGCTTCTAAGAAGTACAGCCAAAAGTTCCACATCTGTAAGCGATTCCACTCCATACTCCAGCGCTCTGTCATATGGTCTTTGTTCAAGTGGTAATTCCTTTATTTTTCCCATAAATCCCCTTCCGCTCTCCAAGCATGAAAGGTAATTTTATTTTATCACAAAATATAAAAGTAATTAATTAATATTTTGTAAAGTTCTAAAGCAGTCCTGCATCATATATCTTCTGCAAAGACAGCATTATTCCAAGTTTTGCATGATACCATGTAAGTCCGCCTTGGAAAAATACCGAATATGGCTCCTTCATAGGTCCGTCTGCACTAAGTTCTATAGAAGAACCGCCTACAAAAGCACCTGCCGCCATTATTACATCACTGTCATAACCGGGCATTGCCCATGGTTCAGGTTTCACATAAGAATCCACCGGTGCCGCCGCCTGTATACCCTCACAAAAAGCACACAAAGCTTTCGGATCTCTTAAAGTGATCTCCTGAATAATATCAAATCTTGGCTCGGTAGCATTCGGATGGCAATCAAATCCTAAGCTCTCATAAAGATTTGCCGCAAATATAGCACCCTTTAACGCTCCTGCAACTACTGTAGGAGAAAGGAAAAATCCTTGAAACATACTTGTATTCATTCCAAGACTTGCTCCTATTTCTTTTCCAAGTCCCGGTGCCGAAAGTCTGAATGAAGCATTGTCCACACATTCCTTAGTTCCGACAATGTAGCCGCCTATAGGAGCCAGTCCGCCTCCCGGGTTTTTTATAAGAGAACCTACTATCATATCAGCACCTACTTCAATAGGCTCTATTCTCTCTACAAACTCACCATAGCAGTTATCCACCATACATATAATCTTAGGATCTATTGATTTTACAAACTTTATAAGCTCACCTATCTGCTCCACAGATAATGTTTTTCTTGTGGCATAGCCCTTTGATCTTTGTATTGTAACAAGTTTGGTTTTTTCATTTATAGCTTTTCTTATTCCTTCAAAGTCAAATGATCCGTCACTAAGCAGATCCACCTGTGAATAGGTAACACCGTATTCTTTTAGCGATCCTCTTGAATCTCTTATACCGATAACCTCTTCCAAAGTGTCATAAGGCTTTCCTACAGGTGATAAAAGTTCATCACCCGGTCTTAAGTTTCCTGAAAGCGCTACATGAAGTGCATGTGTTCCACTTACCAACTGTGGTCTGACCAAAGCGGCCTCAGCCCTAAACGCTGTCGCATATACATCTTCCAAGACATCTCTTCCCAAATCATTGTATCCATATCCGGTAGTAGCCGCAAAATGTATATCACTTACCTTATGCTTTTGCATTGCAGCAAGCACTTTCATCTGATTAAACTCGGCATTCTTATCTATCTCTAAAAATCTTTCTTCTAAAGATGCCAATACTTTTTCAGACAAGTCTATAACTTTTTTTGAAATACCGAATTCCGCATAAATATTATTTAAATCACTCATTATCTATTCTTTCCGTATTAATTTTCTCAATCATATAATCAACTATTTTGTCATTGCTCTCAAATAAGAAAGGATCCACATAGATCACATCCTTTTCTCTCTTAAACCAAGTCACCTGCCTTTTTGCCATATGCCTTGTATTTTGCTTAATATTCTCTATAGCAGTCTCAAGAGTGGTATCACCTTCCAGATACTCAAGTATTTCCTTATATCCAATGCCCTGCATGGAAATATTAGCCTTTGAGAGGCCTCTTTCTTTTAATGATTTTACCTCATCCACAAGACCTTTTCCCACCATTATATCTACTCTTTGATTAATTCTTTCATATAGAATATCTCTTGGCGGATTCAGCACAAAAAATCTGTAATCATATGGAGAAGACTTTTTTCTTTGTGCTTCATTATGTAAAGAAATAGGTGTATTATTTATCATAAAATACTCTATTGCACGAATTATTCTCTTTTTATTGTTCTTATGTATACTATCCGCAGAAACCATGTCAATTTTTTTTAGTTTCTCATACATAAAGTCCGCACCATAAGTATCATACTCTTCTTCAAGAGTTTTTCTTATAGAGCTGTTATCATCCTCATTATCGAAATCAATATCATAAATAATAGATTGTATATAGAAACCTGTTCCTCCAACCAATATAGGTATATGTCCGTTCTTTACTATTTCCTCTATAGAACATTTTACCATGTTTTGAAACTTTACGATATTGAAATCTTCCTTCGGATCCAGTACATCTATTAAATGATGTTTTACCCCCTGCATCTCTTCTACTGATATTTTTGCAGTTCCCACATCCATATATTTATATACTTGCATGGAGTCCGCACTTATTATCTCTCCCCCAAGTCTTTTGGCCAAATCAATGGATACTGAGGTTTTACCCGATGCGGTAGGTCCTGCAAGAATGATCAATTTATTCTTTGTCATACTATCCTTTTAAACTTCTTTTCAATTTCCTGCTTGCTCATTTTTATTATAGTCGGTCTTCCATGTGGACAATTGTATGGATTATCCAGTGACAGCAACTCATCAAAAAGGTCATTTGCCTCCATCAGGGAAATTCTCATATTTCCTTTTATAGCCGCCTTGCAAGCCATAGATGCCGTCTTTGCCAAAATAAGCTCTGATGGAGATATAATATCATAATTTGTGCTGTCTGCAAGCATTTCATTAAAAAGCTCCGCCTTCGGTATTGAAGGAAAAATATTTGGAATCGAATTTATCTTATATTCTTTTCCTCCAAACTCCTCTATATCAAATCCTGCAGCCTTAAACTCGTCCATATGCTTATTTAAAACATCCTGCTCCAAATCAGTCAAAGTAACTATAATAGGAGGATTTATCATCTGTGCAGAGATCTTATTATCCCTACTTTCTTTTAAAAGTCTCTCATACATTACCTTTTCATGTGCCGCATGTTGGTCTATTATATACATCTCATTTTCCAGCTGTACTATCCAGTAAGTATCAAAAACTTGTCCTATTACCTTTATATACTTTTTTGCTTCCGTATCAAAAAATGATAGCTGTGAAGCAGACGGTCTTGCACTTAAAGTATCTGCCTCGCTATTTGCGTGGACAGTATTTAGATTATCTGAAATATTTTCTTCGGCACTGTTTTCAACTGTTTGAATAACTGATGATGAATCTTTTGACACATCCCTTGCCCCGACGGCATACTCAAAATCTCTATAATATCCTGAAGCATTATCAGAAGAATTATTTGAAACATCATCCTTTAAAAGTGTGTAGTCATTTTGCGGATTATAGTTTGTCTCCTTAGGTATAGTCCAATGTATCTCATCACTTTTAGCGGATTTATTAAAGTCAATATCTCTTCTTCTGTTTTCAAAAGGCTCAGGTGTATTAATAAACACCTTCTTTTCATTGGCAGTGTCTTTACCCACAGGTACCTCTCTGATACTGCTCTGTAATTTAAAAATCTCCTCCACAGCCTCTTTTGTACAGTTGTAGATATGATTTCCGTCAGAGAATCTCACTTCCATTTTTCTTGGATGAACATTTACATCCACACCTTCCAAATAAAAGCTGAGAGCACAAAAAGGATACTGATGTTGCATAAGTCTGTCGCCGAAACCGTCTTCAATAGCCTTTGATATAATATTGTCCTTTATATATCTTCCGTTTACAAAAATATTTTCAAGGCTTCTGGAACTTCTTGTAACTTCAGGTCTTGCAATAACACCTTTTATTTTTACTCCATCTTTTTCGTAATCAACCGCGCATAAGGCCTTGGAAATCTCCTTTCCATAGAGCTGATATATAATATCCTTCAGATTTCCGTTTCCATTTGTCTGTAGCTTCACCTGATTATTTGATATAAACTTAAAGGCAATGTCTGTATTTGACATAGCCATCTTCTCTACAAGCTCACTTATATGTGCCCCTTCTGTAGATGAGGTTTTCAAGAATTTTCTTCTGGCAGGAGTATTGTAAAAAATATCTCTGATAATTATACTGGTGCCATCCGGTGCTCCGATTTCCTCAAATTCAACCTCAACACCACCTTCCATATAGTAGCGAACACCTGTAAGTTCATCTCTTGTCTTTGTGATTATCTCACATCTTGAAACCGCAGCAATACTTGAAAGTGCTTCACCACGAAATCCCAGACTCTTTATAGAGATAAGATCTTTATCACTGACTATTTTTGAGGTGGCATGCCTTAAAAAGGCCGTTTTTACTTCTTTTGAATCAATTCCACAGCCATTATCCGTTATTCTTATCAGGTCAATTCCACCATTTTTTATTTCTACTGTAATGGAAGAACTTCCCGCATCTATTGAGTTTTCCAAAAGTTCCTTTACTATTGATGCAGGTCTCTCAACTACCTCACCTGCCGCAATCTTATCAATAGTCCCCTTATCCAGTATGTTAATCATATACTTATATCCTGTTCTTTATCTTATTCTGCAAAGCATACAATGTGTTCAAGGCATCCATAGGAGTCATTGAAGTAATATCAATTTCTGAAATTTCCTTAATAATCGTATCATTATTTATCGCATCAAATAGTGAAAGCTGGCCCGCCTCCACTTCACTCATCTTCTTTACAGGCTTTCTCTTTGAAACCGCCGGTGTGGCCTCTGCAATCTCTCTGGCTCTGGTCGCAATATCAGCACTTGAAAGCTCCTCTATAAGCTCCTTTGCCCTGTTTGTCACACTGTCAGGTACTCCTGCCAGTTTTGCCACCTGTATACCGTAGCTCTTATCCGCACCACCTGTAATTATCTTTCTAAGGAATACTATATTGTCACCGTTTTCCTTTACTGAAATACAGTAATTATTTACACCCGGAAGTGTACCCTCAAGCTCAGAAAGCTCATGATAATGTGTTGCAAAAAGAGTTTTTGCACCTATCAGCTTTATATTTGAAATATGCTCTACAACCGACCATGCAATAGCAAGACCGTCAAAAGTAGATGTACCTCTTCCTATCTCATCTAAAATAACCAAAGAGTTTCTGGTAGCATTTCTAAGAATATTTGCAACCTCAGTCATCTCCACCATGAAGGTTGACTGACCGCTTGCAAGATCATCCGAAGCACCCACTCTGGTAAAAATTCTGTCACAAACGCAAAGGTTTGCCTGTTTTGCAGGAACAAAGCTTCCAATCTGAGCCATCATACAAATAAGAGCTGTCTGTCTCATATAAGTTGACTTACCTGCCATATTCGGCCCGGTAATAATAGACATTCTTTTCTTATTTTGATCAAGATAGGTATCATTTGCAATAAACGAATCATCACTAAGCATTGTCTCAACTACAGGATGCCTGCCATCCTTTATGTCAATAATGCCTGTAGTATTTATTTCAGGTTTTACATAGTTATTGTTATAAGCAACTGTGGCCAATGAACATATGGCATCTATATAAGCAATCGCCTTGGCACTTGATTGTATTCTGTTTACATTCTTTGCAATCTCATCTCTGATTTCAACAAAGACTTCATACTCCAAGCTGTTTAGCTTATCCTCAGCCCCAAGTATTATATTTTCCAAATCTTTAAGCTTATCTGTGGTATATCTTTCAGCATTTGTAAGAGTCTGCTTTCGTATAAAATAATCCGGCACCATATCTTTGAACGAATTGGTTACCTCAAAATAATATCCGAATACCTTGTTAAACTTCACCTTCAAATTTTTTATCCCGGTTTTTTCTTTTTCTTCAGACTCCAAAGAAGCCAGCCAGTTCTTACCCTCGGTTTTTGCCTGCCTAAGCTTATCTATCTCACTGTTATATCCGGTATTTATAATATTGCCTTCTTTTAATGAAAGCGGACTGTCCTCATTTATAGCTCTGTCTATTATATCGATTATGTCCTCAAGCCTGTCGAGATTATTATTTGTCTTTTTAATCTCTTCAGACTCGAAAGTCTTTAAAACCTCTTTTATCGGACTAATCATCTTCATAGAAGCAGATAATGATAGAAGATCTCTGGTATTTGCATTCTTTGTTACAACTCTTGACATCAGTCTCTCCAGATCATAAATCGGATTTAAATATTCTCTAATCTCTTCCCTGTCAATATATCTGTCAAAGAGTTCCACCACGGCTTCCTGCCTGTTTATTATTCTTTCTTTATTTACAAGCGGCTGCTCCAAAAAACCTCTAAGCATTCTGGCACCCATAGCTGTATTTGTCTTATCAAGTACACCCAAAAGTGAGCCGTTTTTCTTTTTCTCTCTCATAGTTTCCACCAACTCAAGATTTCTTCTTGAGCTTGTATCCACTATCATATAGTCTCCGTTTTTATATGCACTTATTCCAACTATCTGTGCACAGGAGCTCTTTTGCATCTCATAGAGATATCTAAGCATTGCTCCTGATGAGATGGTCGCATCCAAAAACTCTGAAAGTCCCAATGCTTCAATACTTGAAACCGCAAAATGTCTCTTTAATATATCTATACTGTTTTTCTCACTGAAATATGTATTATCGAGAGATGTTATTGTAATATTATATTTTTTCTTTAGTTCCTCAAGTGAAATACCGCTGATTTCAAATGCATGATTGCATATAATTTCTGTGGGTTGATATTTTTGTATCTCATCAAAGAGTTCTCTTATAGAAACCAGCTCTGTAACAAAGAAATCACCGGTTGAAATATCACATATTGCAAGCCCGAATCTCTCATCAATATAGAAAATAGAAATAATATAATTATTTTTATCATCAGCTAATACTCCGGTACTTGTAATAGTACCCGGAGTAACAATTCTAACAACTTCTCTTTTTACAAGTCCCTTTGCAAGCTTAGGATCTTCCATCTGCTCCGCAATCGCAACCTTATGACCGTTTTGTACAAGTCTGTTTATATAAGTTTCAGCAGCATGATATGGTACACCACACATAGGTGCTCTCTCTTCAAGCCCACAATCCTTACCTGTAAGGGTAAGCTCTAATTCTCTTGCCACCTCTGTAGCATCCTCAAAAAACATTTCATAAAAATCGCCCAGACGATAAAAAAGTATACAATCCGGATACTCTTTCTTAGTCTCCAGATATTTTGACATCATAGGAGATAGTGCCATTTATGCCTCACTTGTCTTTATATGTCCCATATAGTAAAAGCCTTTTGCTTCATCTAAAATAACATCCACTATTTCACCTATCAGTCTTTCCTGACCTTTGAAATGTACCGTTAAGTTATTCTCAAGCTTTCCGCTAAGATAACCATCCAGATGATCATTCTTGCCCTCTACCAAAACAGGCATACATTTTCCTTCATTCTTCTTTGTATTTTCCGCCGCAATATCCTGTACGGTTTTTAAAAGTCTGTCAAATCTGTCCTTAATAACCTTAGGATCTATCTGATCCTCCATCTTTGCGGCAGGTGTTCCTGAACGTTTTGAATAAATAAATGTAAATGCAGAGTCATATCTAACCTCTTTTACAACATCTAAAGTATCTAAAAAATCTCTTTCCGTTTCTCCCGGGAATCCCACTATAATATCTGTTGTAAGTGAAATATCCGGAATAGCAGCCTTTATTCTTCTTACCAAGTCAAGATAACCCTCTTTAGTATAGACTCTGTTCATTTTTTTAAGAATATCTGAGCTTCCCGACTGCAACGGCAAATGTAAATGCTTGCATATCTTTTTATTCTTTTTCATTACCTCTATAACTTCATCCGAAAGGTCCTTTGGATGAGGTGTCATAAATCTTAGTCGCTCCAAACCGTCTATCTGAGCAATCCTGTCTAAGAGAGTTGCAAAGCTTATCTCTTCTTCCAGTCCTCTGCCATATGAGTTTACATTTTGACCAAGCAGCATAATTTCTTTTACGCCGTCAGCTACCAGACCCTTAATCTCATCTATTATTTCCTCAGGCTTTCTTGATCTTTCTCTACCTCTTACATATGGCACTATACAATAACTGCAAAAGTTATTACAACCGAATGTGATATTTACACCTGATTTAAAGGCAAACTCTCTCTTATTCGGAAGTTTCTCAACAATCATCTCGGCACTTTCCATAACATTTACAACCTGCTTTTTGGTTGTAAGATGCTCAAAAAGTATCTCTGCAAGTTTATATATATTGTGGGTTCCAAAAACAAGATCCACATATCTGTAAGATTTTTTGATCTTTTCAACCTCTTCCGCTTCCTGCATCATACATCCGCAGATACCTATTATCATATCCAGATTTTTTTCCTTACTTTTTTTGAGCTGACCCACTCTACCATAGAGTCTGTCATTTGCATTCTCTCTTACAGTGCAGGTATTAAAAAGTACAAGGTCTGCATCCTCCTCATTCTCAGCTTCCATATACCCGATTCCAGTAAGTATTCCTGAAAGCTTCTCGGAATCTCTCGCATTCATTTGACAACCGAAAGTCACCACCTTATAAGTCGGATATACTCCCCTTTCAATTGCCTTTGCATGTATTATATCATTGACCTCAGACATGAAATATTCCTGTCTTAACGGTTCTTCATTAGGTATTAAATTCTCCATAATCCTCTTTCTAATATTTTGCTATAAAAATATGGTCCATTGCAATATCATACTCATTCACATCAAAATCAATATCTACTTGAAAATCATATGCGAGCCCATACAAAGTATTCTCTCTATGCTTTCCAAAATATCTGTCATAAAATCCACCGCCAAATCCCAGTCTTTTCTTATTCTTATCAAGTCCTATAAGCGGTACAAAAACATGCGCATCTTTTGCAATGATTTCTTCACTGTTAATCTCCGGCTCCATAATGCCAAACTTTGACTTTTCAAGATTTTTAATTGAGTTTACCTTAAAAAATCTCATTTCCTTACCGCATACTCTTGGCAATCCCAATGTAATATCAATATCAAACTCATCCTTATAATATCCGGCAAGTATCTTTTCATATAAAGGTCTTAGATCTATCTCATTTCCAAGCGGCATAAATCCAAGAATTAACATACTTTTATTTTTCTTTATCAAAGCATCTATTTTTCTTATTATACTCTCACTTGCAGATAAAACCTCATCTCTTGACAGTGAATTTCTCTTTTCCAATAAGCATTTTCTAAGCTCTGCCTTATCCATTCTTCTTTCCAAACTTCTCACCAAGGTCTGTTATACTGCCGTCGGCCTCTTTTATGGAAATATTATTAAGATTTGCTCTTAAACTTTCCCTTATTGATTCAATATATTCTTTTCTAAGTGCCGCCTGCTCTATCTTTTCTTCCTCTGTAAGTCCTACGCTCTTTTGCTTATGAGCTAATTCATTAATTCTATCAATCTTTGTATTATCCATTTTTCACCTACTATTCCAAACAATTTAACCAGTCAAAATCCTTATTGCTCTTGGCCGGGAAATATGTTCCTATTTCTTCACCATTTGCAATATTTTCTATTATACTCATATCCTCTGCACTTGCAATTACCATATCGCAGCCTGAATTGGTTGCTATCTGTGCTGCCAAAAGCTTTGTATACATTCCACCTGTGCCAAGTCCCGACTTAGATGTTGATTTACCCATATCCATATATTTATCAACATCTTCTACAAAGTTTATAAACTCTGCATTCTTATTTGTATTCGGATCGTCAGTATAAAGTCCGTCAATATCCGACAGAAGTATAAGAAGGTCCGCCTCAACAAGCGCACTTACAAGAGCAGACAATCTGTCATTATCACCAAACTGAATCTCGTATGTAGATATGGTATCATTTTCATTTACTATAGGCACTGCACCATATGCCAAAAGCTGTGTAAAAGTTGCCTTGGCATTATCGCGATAAGTATCCTCCGTTATTGTTGATTTTGTCATCAAAATCTGTGCTATTCTAAGATTATATTCAGAAAAAAGCTTTCTGTACTCCATAATAAGTCTGGCCTGTCCTACCGCCGCAAGAGCCTGCTTTTGTGAAAGTGTGGAAGGCTTTTCATTTATACCGAGAGAATGTCTTCCTGTTGCAATGGCACCTGATGAAACCAATACAACTTCCTTTCCTGCTCCTCTAAGATCTGCTATCTGTCTTATCAGTTTTTCTATTTTTGAAAGATGAAGCTCACCTGTTTCAGAGTGAGTGATACTTGAAGAACCGATTTTTATTACAATTCTTTTTGCATCTCTTACCTTTTGTCTTATATCCATACTACTCCTTATACTTTTCAATAATTCTTTCTGCAACCTTTAATCCGTCCATGGCAGCACTCATTATGCCGCCCGCATATCCGGCACCCTCACCACATGGGTATATTCCGGAAATATTTGCTTGTAAAGACTCGTCTCTGCTTATTCTTACAGGTGATGATGTCCTTGACTCTATAGCTGCTACATAGGCATCTTCATTTATAAATCCCTTTATCTTACGATTAAAGTCTGAAAATGCCTCTTTCATGCTCTCATATATCTCTTTTGGGAAGAGCTTATCCACTCTGGCAATAGTAGTACTTCCTTTTATCTTCAGATTTGTATTGTCAAACCCGGTACTTTCTCTTCCTTCAAGGAAATCAACCAATCTTTGTACAGGTACCCTTCCATTGCCCATGTGAAAGGTCTCTTCTTCGAGTCTTCTTTGAAACTCTACACCTTTTAGCGGATCTTTAGGATCGGAGTATTTATCAAAATCTTCTTCAGATACACTTACAATAATAGCGGAATTTGCCTCACCCGAATCTCTCTTATGATAGCTCATACCGTTTATGGCAATTCTTCCGTCTTCCGTAGAAGCATTTACTATAAATCCGCCCGGACACATACAAAATGAATACACACCCCTGTCAAAGCTTGACTTAAATGTAAGTTTATACGGTGCAGGCGATAAAAACTTTGCTTCTTTATCTCCAAACTGTGAAACATCTATCAAATGTTGTGAATGAGAAACTCTTATACCAAGTGCAAAGGACTTCGGTTCCATATAAACGCCCATTTCCTTTAAAGCTTTAAAGGTATCTCTGGCACTATGTCCAAGTGCGAGTATTATATTTTCACATTCTATTATTTCATGTTTGCAGTCTCTTTTGTTTACTACTTCTATCTTCTTTTTATTGTCTTTTATATTTTCTATATTTATAAGCTTGGTATCAAATCTTACCTCACCGCCAAGCTCCTTTATTTCTTCTCTTATCTTTCTTACTATTCCTGTTAAAAGATCTGTACCTATATGCGGCTTATTATCATACAAAATTTCCTTTGGTGCTCCGTATTCCACCAAAGTACTTAGCACAAATTTGTTTCTTCCGAAAGTATCTTTTACCAAGGTATTTAACTTTCCGTCTGAGAATGTACCTGCACCTCCCTCTCCAAAAGAAACATTGGACTCTGTGTCAAGCTTTCCTTCGCTCCAGAATTTATTTACACTCAAGGCTCTGTCTTCAACACAGCCACCTCGCTCTATTACTATAGGCTTTAAGCCATACCTTGCAAGTAAAAGTGCTGCAAATATACCCGCAGGACCAAATCCAACCACCACAGGTCTTTTATTCTCTTCCGAAATTTCATGCTTTTCAACATCTTCATAAGCATAAACGACCGGCTTTGCAATGCTCAAAGCTTTATTTTTCTTTAAATATTTAGCCTCATTTAAAAGGCTGACATCTATGGAATAAGAATATGAGATCTCAGGCTTTTTTCTGGCATCTATTGATCTTTTCCTTATTTCATATTCTTCTATCTCATCTATATTACAACCGATAGTCTTGGCAAGTTTTTTCTTTAAATCATTTTCATCATGATGTACATTCAGCTGTAAAGAATTTATATGTAACATTTTATCTTCCTTATCTTCCGGCACCGGCTATATATCCGGATGTCCATGCCCACTGCAAATTGTAGCCTCCGCAAATCCCGTCAACATCAAGTATTTCACCTGCAAAGTACATGCTCTTAATATCCCTATACATCAGATTATCATCAACATCATCCAAGGCAATACCACCTGTACAAACTTGAGCCTTGTCAAAATCTCCGGTACCTTTAACATTAAATTTCATCTCTTTACAAATAGAAATTAGTCTATCAAAACTCTTATTATCACATTTTTTTATTTTTAGGTCAGCCCTGATATCTGCCAAACCAAGTATTCCAAGCCAAAGCTTGGAGTTTATGAGTCCGTTTCCGATGTCCTCCATTGTAATAAATGAAGGTATTTTCCTTCTCTCATTTAATATATTCTCTATACTTCCAAGATGTGAAAACATATCAAGTGAAACTTTAACACTTTCTTTTTTATCAAGAGCAATACTTACATATCTGCTTACTTGAAATGTAGGTATCCCCGATATACCTGTATCACTAAACTGCAATTCTCCAAAGTCACTTGCAAGTTCCTTATCCTTAACAGCTACCGATATTTTACCCTTCGCCCTGACACCTGATGTCATTTTAAAGAAGTTTTTATTATATAAGCTGATACCGCATAGTGCAGGCAAAACAGGCCTATATTTTATATCAAGCTTTTTTAAAACAGGAAAAAAAGATCCGTCACTTCCAAGTTTTGGTGCTGCTTTTAAACCTGTAGCTATAATAATCTTATCAAAATAAAGCTTTGATTTGCTTTTATTATTTGCATTGCAGATACAAAGCGTAAATACATCACCATTCTTATATATCTCTGTTACATAGGTATTTAAAAGTATATTCACATCATATCTTTCAAGCTCCATTAAAAGTGCATTTCTGATAGAAGCCGCCTGCTCCGAGTTTGGATAAGTATATCCGTCTCTTATATACTCTATTACCCCTAGACTGTTAAAAAACTTTATAGTATCAAATTGGTTAAATCTTTCTATAAACTTTATTGCTCTTTCATTATAGTGATAATTTGAAGGCTCTAATTTTGTATTTGTAAAATTACATTTTCCATTTCCGGTAGAAAATATCTTCTTTAGAAGCTTGTCATTGTGCTCAATGACAGTAACTTCATCCTTTCCCTTACACGCAAATAGAGCAGACATAATACCTGCTGCTCCACCGCCTACAATCCCAACTTTCATTTCAAAAGCCTGACTTTCTGTAAAATATTTACTAATTTTCTGCCCTTTGGCATCTGCAATATCTCATTCTTTGATATAGTTCTTGTACCGATCAAAAGTATTGCATAGACAGGTGCTCCAACCATAATAGGTATTAATGTAAGCATAACCCTGCTGCTGCTGAATCTTAGAATAAAAGTATATACTATATAAACAACTATTCCCATAAGACCTGCACAAATAAAAGGCATAAGATAAGTCTTTATAAGTTCCTGTTTATAGGATAGATTTCTTCTTATACTTCCGGCATTCAAAATACACATCGAAAGAGCAAATACCATATTTCCGAATACCAATCCGATTACATTTGATTTAAATGTAAATAACAGTATATACAGTATAATAAAATGTATTATCAGTGATATAAAAGCATTTTTAACCGGCTTATTTATAAGGCTGGTTCCCTGAAGTACCGCATTTGTAACTGTAGAAACGGAGTACAATACAACAACTCCCGATCCGAGAATCATCAAGTATGCAGCCAACATGGCATCTTCCGCAGAATTAAAAAGTATTCCCATTACAGGCATTGAAATAACCGCAAGCCCTATTGCACATGGAAAACTTACAATAGTGGCAAATCTGATAACCATTGATATCTTTGAGTTTACATCACTTCTCTCACCTTTACTAAAACTTCTTGAAATAGTCGGTATAAGGGATGAAGACATAGCATTTGCTATAGCAACCGGAACATTTACAAGTACAAGATATCCACCTGTGTATATTCCGTAAAGTCTTGATGTCTCTTCTTCAAGTCCCAAAGCTTTCATGCTCTGTCCGAACACCATTCCGTCAAGCACAGAGTTTATATTATAAATAGCTGTAGATGCTATTACAGGTATTACTGTAAGTATCAACACTCTTGTAATTGTAGAAAAACTTTCTTTTCTTAGAGTTTTATCATTTAAGATATTCTTTCTTCTGACATTCGCAGTCACAAAAAAGAATGCAAGCATTACAAGCAATGCTATAACGGTACCTGCACCGGTACCTATTGTACCTCCGGCCGCACCGTAAGCCGCCTTTACATCCTCACCCTTTGCCTGTTTTAATGCAGCCTCACACAAATAATAAGCCGCACCCACTGATACAGCAGCATTTACTATCTGCTCAAAGATTTGAGAAAGAGCGGTAGGTACCATTGTGGAATGACCTTGGAAATATCCTCGAAGCACTCCCAGATATGCCATAATCCATATGGTAGGAGCCAGGCTTTGTAGAGCATACTTTGCCAAAGGCATCTGATACAGATTACTTGCAAAAAAGTTTGCTCCGAAAAAAACTATAACAAAACCAAGGCCTCCCACTATCGTTGCATATATAAGGGCAGCCCTGAGTATTTTATTTGCATTTTTGTATTCATTCTTTGCAATTCTTGAAGAAACCATCTTACTTACCGCAAGCGGCAATGAATATGAAGAAAGTAAAAGAATGATAGCATACAAATTATATGCGGTGGAATAATATCCCATACCCTTACTTCCTATTATTCTAAGAAGCGGTACTCTGTAGGCAAGTCCTATAAGTCTGACCAAAATTCCCGCAACCGCCAATATGGCTCCCTGCACCAAAAAATTATTAGATTCTTTCTTTGTTGTTTTTACCGGCATTATCTGCTAATCCCCTCAAGCTCTAAAATTTTTCTTTGTTTTTCTTCCATAACAATTCTTTCATCATCTTCCATATGGTCATATCCCATCAGATGAAGCATGGAATGTACCACCAAAAAGGCCAACTCTCTGGTTTTGCTGTGCCCATATTCCTTAGCCTGCTCCAGTATATGCTCTGTAGAAAGTATAATATCTCCAAGAAGCAATTCTCCGGTTTCCGGATTGAATGCATCTATATTATCTTCAATATCATCAAAATTTCCGGGGGTGGAAAACTCATTAAAAGGAAATGAAAGCACATCTGTAGACCTGTCAATGCCTCTGTACTCATTATTTATCCTTTTTATTTCCTCATCATCCACAATTGTCACCGAAACTTCCGCCTCATAAGGACAATCTTCAAAATCAAGTGATGCAACTACCATTTTATTGATTATCTCTTCATATGGTATTTCAAGATTCGTTTTAGACTCATAGCTTATTTCTATAGTCATACTCCCTCGCCGTTATAAAATCTGCCAAAAGGCTATATTTATTTTCTAAATCTCTTTTTATCATCCTTTGATATATTTTTCTTTTCATATATATCATAGGCTTCCACAATTTTTTGAACCAAAGGATGTCGTACCACATCCTTATTGGTAAGCATACATATACCTATATCATCTATATTTTTTAAAATCTTAAGTGCACTGTCAAGACCCGAAGTCTGTCCCTGAGGAAGGTCCTTCTGACTTTGGTCTCCGGTCACTATCACCTTTGAACCGAAACCGATTCTTGTTAAAAACATCTTCATCTGTGCAGGTGTGGTGTTTTGCGCCTCATCAAGAATTATGAATGCATTATCAAGAGTTCTACCTCTCATATATGCAAGAGGAGCAACTTCGATCAATCCCTTTTCCTGATTATGTAGGAAACTGTCGGCACCCATTATCTGATACAGCGCATCATATAGAGGTCTTAAATAAGGGTCTATTTTACTTTGCAAGTCTCCCGGCAAAAATCCGAGTTTTTCTCCGGCTTCTATTGCAGGCCTGGTAAGGATAATTCTGTTTACACTTCCCTCTTTAAAAGCCTGTATCGCCATTGCCATAGCAAGATAAGTTTTTCCCGTTCCCGCAGGGCCTACACCGAAAACAATCATCTTTTCTCTGATAAGATCTACATACTGTTTTTGACCCAGAGTCTTCGGCTTTATCGGCTTGCCTAAGATAGTTCTTGCTATCACATCCTGATCTATTTCAAGAATCTTGTCATCTTCAAGTGTAAATGACAATGAAAGGGCATAATCTATATTTTGCTCGGTGATTTGATTCCCTCTTTTAGAAAGTTCTATAAGATTGTTGAAAACAGATTTCGCCTTGTCTACATAAGGCTTAGGTCCTATTATCTTTATACTGCCGTCTCTGGCAATCATACTAACCTTCAGGGTTCTCTCTATTTTCTTCAAATATATATCAAATTCACCACAGACATTCCTTTCATGCTCCATAGGTATATCTATAATATTTTCAATTATACTCAAATTGTTCTCCTTAAAAGTTTTCTTTAAAAAGAAAACCCCGGTCAAATGACCGAGGTTGTGAAAACACGCAATTAATTAAACTTACGCTTTCTAGCTGCTTCAGACTTTTTCTTACGTCTTACGCTTGGCTTCTCGTAATGCTCTCTCTTACGAATTTCTTGTTGAATGCCTGCCTTAGCACAATTTCTTTTGAATCTTCTAAGTGCACTGTCAAGACTCTCGTTTTCTTTCACAATCACGTTTGACATCTAAGATCTAACCTCCCTCCGGTTGTGAAATTCAAAATCTATATCATTATACCATAAAGTACAGATTCGTCAATATGTATTTCAAATAAATTACAAGCTTT
>NZ_AZXX01000045.1:0-1052 GCF_000512995.1 Lachnoanaerobaculum sp. MSX33
GTGGATCAAACTTATATGTAGCCTCATCTTTAATAAGATTGATTCTGATACTTACATTCTCACCCGGCATTGTACCTGTTAAGTTTCCGTTTGCATCTATTGATATCGAATCCGGAAGGTTCATAGCCGGATTTGCACTTGCATCATACTTATATCCGCTGATTGCAGGAATGTTATACTTTATCTCACCACCTGCAGGCGTTCCCTTTGAATAAGGGTTTGCATCTACATAGTTTTGTGTAGGAGGTACAGGTAAAGGTATTGTAAAATCTGCAAAGTTAAATGATGAACCGTCAGGCTTTAAATATGTCAAAGCAAAAGTGTATATAGTTGCATGTAGATATATAACCTTTGAATTCTCCAATGTTCCGGCTGCTTCATGTGCCACAGTCTTTACACCGTCTCCGGCTCCTATAGTCTGTCCTGAAATATCGGATTGGAAGTTTGCAGGAGAATATGGCAATGAGCCTCCTGACGTTCTGTCTGCATAGTCTGCCAACACGCTACCTTCAGTATTTGCTGTAGGTAGTGCATCACCTGTCATTCCTATTCCCATAGTTCCTGTTATAGAATTTCCAGATTCTACAAAAATAGGCTTCTTCCTTATTAAAACGTTTCCGTCTTTTGTTTTTACATCTGCAGTACCAAATGTACCGTTGTACATCTTTGAACCTGTAACATCAAGACTTCCGTTCACTGTAATAGGATATTTTCCTGTCGGTAAACCGGAATCTGTTGAATCAATAGCTGCACCGTCATCCAAAGATATATTGTTTTTAATAGCAGCGCTTCCTCCTGCAGCATTTATATCAAGAACACCGGTTCCTGAAATCTTAAATACTGAAGGTACTTTCGCTCCTGTTACCTTAAACTCTTTAATAACCGTTCCGGCTTTTACACTTACCTTACCTTTATCAAGATCAAAAGCAGGCGCTGTAGCAGTCGCATGGTCCTTATTTCCATCAACTATAACGTCACGGAAATTTAACATTGAGTCGTTATCACCCATCTTAAACAACTCACCTGTAAAACCGTCAGCTCTCTTTAAAGTT
>NZ_AZXX01000046.1:0-4236 GCF_000512995.1 Lachnoanaerobaculum sp. MSX33
CTTTTCATATCATTATCATCTTCTATTATAAATACTTCGCCTTTATGATTTGTAAACTCTAATTTTGCACACACAAATTCTGAAAGTCTATATCGTAAAAAACCTTCACTTCTAAAATTATAAGCCTTTTGTTCTCTATCAAATCTTACTTGTTCAATATATGCTTTTAATTTCTGTACTCCCAATATCAAAATACCTGCAAGAATAAAAAATAAATATATAAATATTATATTTCTTAATTTTCTTTTAACTTCTGAATCCATATATTATCTACCCTATATATAATCTGCAATGTCTTGAGTAACTATATCAAACACAAGCTTGTATTATTACCTTTCATGACCCAAGTATTCCCTTTATTATCACTGCATTCCAAATCCATTCCCGGTGTATCTGCCAAAATTACTGTGAGAGATATTTCATTATAATATTTAAGCGCCTTATCTATTCTTTTTTCATTCACCTCCAACTTTTATACCTCTCTCATATTCATAAGTTCTATATGTCATAGTAAATAATTCTCTAATACCTATTGTTCCACTCTCATGTATAACATTTTCCGTTCCATCACCCATATCAAATGTTATCCTACCATTTAAGCCTGAACCATCTAATCCTATTACTGAAAGAGCATACAGATAATATTCACCATTTTTTGTTAGTTTGTGCATGTATGCTATGAGTTCCTCCAAATTCTTTATTTCTTCAAACTCCTCCATTCCTTCTCCCTCAGATATAGTCTTTGGTGGTATAGGAATTCCAGCTCCGTTCTCTCCACTTATCCTTATATTCTTCATATTGTCATTAAAATTATCTATATATTTCTGCATATTTTCATTTTCTACGATTTTGTAGTTATAAAGGCTACGTTTCTTCCCTGATATATAGTCCGCAATATCTTGGTTGACTATATCGGTAAAGCTTTCATTCTGATTCGTAATTATCCAACTTTTACCTGTATTATCACTGTATTCCAATTCCGTTTCCAGCATATCTGCCAAAGTTACTGTAATAGCTATTTCTTCATAGTATTTAAGTGCTCTATCTTTTCTTTTTTTATCCAAATACTCTACACCAACTATTGATGTAAACACTAAAACTAATATACTGGTAATTACTAGGATTACCTTAAGTTTATTCTTCTCAATCACATTCATATATTCCCCTTAGTCAAAATATTTCCATAATACTTTAATCGAAATTATTTTAATATTTTTCGATTAAATCTCCTAAATACAATACCCCATATTCATCTATGATTTTTTCTTCTCCATTATCTGATTTATATGTTATTCTACCAATTACAAACCGTCTATATAATCACTCAATTTACTGATATTATATATCTCTATATCATTTAACATGTTTTCTGAAAAATCAGAATTTTCTTTATACCATGCTGTTGCCTTGTTAAAATATTCATATTCAAATGTTCCCTTTTCATAAGGTTTTCCATGTCTGGCATATATTTCCTCCATTGCCAGATAAGCTGTCAATTTTGTAAATAATTCCGGAAACTCTCCATTTATAAATTCTCCAAACTTTAGCTTGTCACTATTTGGTAAAATCTCATTATATGAAATTTGTAAGATATCCATTGGTATTTTATCACCACTTGATGAAACTCCGAATCTCTCTACGAACTGCTCATAATCTGACTTTGTTTTACAATAATTGTCTAAAAGATACATCCTTTTTCCAAGCCCATAAAACACAATATCATTATACCAATGAGATATTTTACTTATTCTCCATTTTCCGTCATCATACTTAGTAAATACTATCTCTCCATAATCCTCCTTCGGAAGAGTATCTGATATAATGACGTGATATATGAAAGGAACCTCTATGTGAAGTTCATTATTGCCGGATGACTTTAATCTGAAATCCCTTTGCGTGTCAATGGAATATCTTAAACCATATATTGTCTTTTCGTCTCTTTCCACCTGCTGTGCCATACCACGACCATATCTACTTATTTCATACATTTGTGTAAGATATGTATATGTTTCATCAGTTAGGTAATTTCTATGATATTCTTCGAGTCTCTTTTCATCCTCTCGACTACTGAAGTAATATTCGTCAAAGCCATCTGAGTCTCTGCGAGCAATACCTGATTTACCAAGTTCTATCTCCTTATCCATAAAAGTTACCATTTCCCTAACTATATCCTGTGCCTCTTTTAATCCAAATTCTTCACTCATTCTATAATCAAGTTTTATATCTTCAACATTATTGCTTTGTACACAAGAGCACACTACAATTGTTACAGCTACACAAAATATAAAAATAAAGTATTTCATCAGTCAGTTCTACCTCCTCTACTAAGAGCTCCCTCAGGAATATCGCCAAAAGAAGAACCCCCATTGCTTCCAAAACCATCAAAATATGAACTACCGCCATTATTCAATCTATTATTTTTCCTAATCAGAACGCTATCATCTGTATTTCCTTCTATAGAATAGATAATATCTGTTCCTTTATCATAGGCGATAATTATACCTGTATGTCCTACCCATTTTTCTTTACCATCAACAATTATCTTCTTCAAATGAAAGAATAGGTCTCCTCTTTTAGGTTCATAATTTGAAGAAACCGGATAATACCTACCAGCTTTCTTGTAAATATTTTTACCTGTCAAGCAATATGAAAACTTAGGAATCTTACCTTCATCCAATGTCCCTGATTTATTGCTATTCAACATACCTGATTGAGCTGCACACCATGATACAAACATCCATCACATAGTTTATATCTTTTATTCCCAT
Organism: Lachnoanaerobaculum sp. MSX33; assembly: GCF_000512995.1. Taxonomy (NCBI): domain Bacteria; kingdom Bacillati; phylum Bacillota; class Clostridia; order Lachnospirales; family Lachnospiraceae; genus Lachnoanaerobaculum; species Lachnoanaerobaculum sp. MSX33. Next base: position 2,769 of record NZ_AZXX01000046.1, read on the forward strand.
AGTCTTTTCGCCTGATTTTTTCAACTCTGTTTTAGTTAGACTTCCTATTACTACAGGTATAGAGCCTTGCACCATTTTTAAAGTATCCATCTCCGATCTTTGTTCTGAACTTCCGGTTACCAAAACACAAGAAGGAATAGAGCCTAATGCATTTTTTGCCTTTTTATTCATGTTGAATTTTCGCCTGTCCAAACTTTTGACCGGTATTCTGTTTGCCTTTTCCTTGGTACTAAATGACACACTTTTGCCACTCATATCTATGCGATTATTTATCTTCACAGATGATTTCATACTCTACCTCCTGATATATAAAACACAAATTCCTGTATAAAAATATGTATTCCATATATTAGCTTAACATTGATTTTTCAGTTACTTACTCCACATCATCATAATCGGATGTTTTAGCTTCCTCTCTTTTTTCTTCCCATCCATAATGATTTCCTGCATAATCAATATACATAAATTTGCCTGAGCCGATTTCTAAAATATCCCCATCTTTCAGCTCCTTCGAAGTATATACAGCCTTCCCGTTTAATCTCACAAAACCCATACACTCTTCTCACAACAGCGTACCCTTAAGTCCTCGCATATCAAAAGCTATTACAGCATGCCTTTTATCCCTTATGTCATCATAACCTAGGATTTGTATAGTCATCGTATCATTTTTACCAATATAATTTTTCCCTTCCACTATACTGTATGAACATCCCAGTCTTGATCCTTCTATACAAACAATCATCACTTTTTATATTATTGATATTTATTTTCTTGTTAAACGAGGAGTCCATACATCCTGTTATTAATATACATAATACAAAAAATAAACTCAGAAATTTAATATTACTCTTCATGCCAATCTCTATCCTCTATTAATTCCGGGTTTTTTCAAATTCATCGTATAGTCAAAACTTCAGGTTTATCATCCGAGTTGTCTTCCATGCGAACCACTTCAATCTTAACCTTATTGTTATCATCTATAAAAAGAGTAAAATCTTTACCATATTCTATATACTCTATAACATTTTCCTGCTCACCCTTCTTTACCCATATTATATTCATATCTTTAGCCCAGCCGACCTTATCAAGGCTCTTTACTTGCACATACAAAGGCTCCTCATACATAGTAAGTTTGTATGAAATATCTCGCTCAAGTTCATTATTTCCTCGTTCCATAATACATACTTCACCTTTCAGATATGTTGCAATTTCATTTAATCTTTTTATTCTATTTATATATTTGGGTGCATACGTCATAGTGAATCCCCGTATCATTTTATCACCACCAACATCAACGCTGATTCCGGCTCTGAAATATAAAGGATCGCAGAAACCGTATATACCATGTGAACCATATCCATAAGCATAATCTCCCCTCTTATGATTCCCAAAAAGTTCAAAATCAACATCAGAAATACCGTCTCCGAATTCGGTCCTTATACTTACGACATACCATTTAGGATTATCT
>NZ_AZXX01000047.1:0-2845 GCF_000512995.1 Lachnoanaerobaculum sp. MSX33
AAGCCACTTTCATGGCATTGACATGAATAATCTAGGTTTATATATCAAAACGGTGGTGCTTTGGTAGATGATAAGGGTGAGATTACATTTGATACTGAAGCAAATGTGGGTACTTTAGAATATCTTAAGCAGTTCAATGATGAAAAGCTTGTTCCGGATGTTGTAAGCACTGCAAGAGGAGACCAGGCTACATTATTTGCAAACGGTAATCTTGCAATGTTTGTATCAGGTCCATGGGAGAAGGAAACTCTTGATAAGTCTGCCGATACAGCACCTTACAAGGTAGCAGTACTTCCTGAAGGTAAGCAAAAGGCTGAAACCTTGGTAACAGACTCTTATGTTATCTCAAGTATCAGCAAGAACAAAGATCTTGCATGGAAATTTGTAGAATTTATGGGACAGCCTGAATATCAAAGACCTGTATCAGAGGCTTTCGATTGGTTCCCTATATTAAAGGAAGAGTTTGAGGATGAAAGATTCAAAACTGAGTTTATGCAGGCATTTGCTGCAAGCATAGAGTATGGTATCAGTGAGCCACAGGTAGAAGATTGGGACAGCTTCAATAAGGCATTCCTCACAGCTGTACAAAAAGCTCTTACAGGTGAGATGGGAGCAAAAGAGGCATTAGATGAGGCACAGTCTGAAGTCGCAAAATAAAGTCTCTTCAAATAGAGCCGATTTTAAAAAAAGATTTCAACCTTATATATTGCTGCTGCCTCTTTTTATAGTAGTGGCATTATTATTTGGATACCCGATATATCGCATTATATCGGGGTCTTTTTTTAAGATTGCAATTATCAACGGTGAAATGAACTTTGTAGGCCTTGAAAATTTCAAGAAAGTTTTCAGTGCGAAATTCTTTCTTCCTACCCTCTCACTCACTTTCAGATATGCTGTAGTTACTGTTTTTCTTAAATTGTCTTTGGGATTTATCATGGCATTATTTATGAACAGTGATATGTACTTTTCAAAGTTTCTAAAGTTTATGTCACTCCTGCCATGGGCAATGCAACAGGTGGCAGTAGCCGTTATATGGAAGTGGATACTGGATGGAAATTACGGCTATCTGAATTTCTATCTTCAAAAACTTGGATTGATACATGAAAATATAAGCTTTCTTTCAAATCCGGGTATGGCATTTTTCGCCGCTTCATTTGTGGATACCTGGCTTGGACTTCCAATGGTCTCTATGATATTTATGGCAGGGCTTTCAAATGTAAATTCTTCACTTTATGAGAGTGCAAAGATAGACGGTGCAGGCGTTATAAGCAGATTCATTCATATCACCTGTCCCTGTATAAAGAGAGTATTTCTGGTTACATTAACTTTGGTAGGTATATGGACATTCAATTCCTTTAATGTTATCTTTGTTCTTACAGGTGGTGGACCTATGAGAAGTACTGAAACTCTTATGCTGAAAATATATGAGCAGGCTTTCTCAAAATTTAATCTGGGAGCTGCATATGCACTCTCCTCTGTAGTAGTTATAATACTGTTTATCTTTACAATGCTTTATTATAAGCTGGAAGTGGAGGAGGATTGATATGATTTTAAAAAGAAAAATATTCAAAGCTATAAGAACATTCTTTTACTCTGTATTTGTTTTTATATTTATCAGTCCCATATTTATTATGTTAAATACCTCTTTGAAAAAATATGAGGATATAACAAAATGGCCACCTACATGGTTTAGGGCTCCACTTGAATGGGTTAATTATAAGACTGTTTTAATAGGTGAAAAAAGCATTCTGCCTGCACTTTTAACAAGCTTCTATGTTTCCACAGCTTCGGCAATCATTTGTCTTTTGATAGGAATTTTAGCCGCATATGCTGTGGCAAGGTATAAATTTAAACTTAGAAAAACCGTGCTTTTGATTATAATACTGACTCAGATGTTTTCAGAGGTAATACTTGCCTCACCGATATATATTGTATTTAAAAATCTTGGATTACTTGATACCAAACTTGCACTTATTATCGCAAATGTAGCTGTATGCCTACCTATGAGTCTCTGGCTTTTGTACTCATATATAAAGGATATACCTGTAATACTTGAAGAAGCTGCATGGATAGACGGTGCTACAAGGCTTGAAGGCGTAAGGTTTATTCTTGCCCCTTTGATATTTCCGGGTTTGCTTACAACAGGGCTTTTTGCCTTTATCAGAGCTTATGGCGATTTGCTTTTTGCCCGAACATTTATATTGTCACCGGAAAACAGAACTGTAGCCATGGCACTTACAGACTATCAGTCACTTTATAAGACCACATGGGAAACTCAGATGGCTGCAAGTGTCATCACAATGATTCCAACACTTATAATATTTATTTTCATTCAAAAATTTCTTATAAAAGGGCTGCTTGGAGACAGTATCAAGGGCTAAAAAAGAGGCTTTCAGTAAATATGAAATTTTACCATTTAAAATAGCGATATCCTGACAAGTACAAGGCGTTCTAGTCTTGTAGCTTGTTCAGAATATTTTATATTTCCCTAATACTACCTAAATATCCAATACCAAACAACATAGCAGCAACATTTTGTCTGAGTAGTATATATCTGTAATTTCAAAACGACTTTTTATTTTAAATATCAGTAAAAAACACTTCTCCCTCCATTAACCTTAATTATTTTATTCTTATCAATCTATACTCTGTAATTGTTTGAATCTGTAGTATTTTTTAACCTTTCTTTTCCATTCTTTTCAAGGAAATCTCTTACTTACTTTATAAATGCACTAAATTATATTCTTAATTATACATAAACCTAGATTATTCATGCCAACACCATGAAAGTGGCTGAAAGCCTCATTATTACTATGTTTTTACTAAATATTACCCTTCACTTATC
>NZ_AZXX01000048.1:0-3018 GCF_000512995.1 Lachnoanaerobaculum sp. MSX33
TTCAGTTATCCGAAAGGAGCCAAGAGTAGGTATCTTACCTAAAATATAGGGCTTTATAACTTCATCATATATATCTAAAAGCACAGGTTCTGTTTCTATTACTCTGATATTTCCTTCACTATCTGTATACTTCATATTTGCACCGGCATACAGCATCATTCTGTATTTTTTCCAGCCATCTTCCATAAACTCTAATGATTCTTTTTTTCTCATATCTTCCAATTTTTTAGCTCTTTCCTTAAATAAATGATTCCCATATAACAATAATGCTAAGGAAAATATTATAAAACACAAAACCCATCTAAACTTTAATTTACCCTTTACCCCTATCATAAATGTCTCCTTAAATCTTATCTTTATATTTTTTTCTAAATAAATATAATAAACTAATCTACTGACGAGTTTGAAAAGCTATATAATAAGTCACATGTTCTTCCGGCATCTTAACCGGTGGAACCTCTCATTTTAATTTGCACTAAATCTTGACATAGGACCACTGAATAAAATTCCTGTATATCAATAAAATCAAAACCGTTTATTTCTAAAAGTTACGCCCTCATAACACACCTCCATGTATTTATTTTTTATTCCATTAAATAACAAGATAGTTTCTAATCTCCGTTAAAAACTTTCAATATAATCAGAGATTATCTTTATATTTTCTTTTTCAATGTCATTTAAATCGCTCTCTTTAAAACTTTCATTTTCCTCATACCAACTTTTTCTTATAAAATAATTATATTCCGGACTGTTTTTAGTATACATCTTCCCATGCCTGGCATATATCTCTTCACGAGCCATATATGCCGCCAACTTGGAAAGTTTTTTCAGCTTTTCTAAATTTGATTTGCTGCCGATAATATCTGTATCACTTCCCGTAAAAATCTCATCATTATCATCTGTACTTATGTACATACTGATTCTATTACCTTTTGAATCATAGCCATATTTTTCCATAAATTCTTCATACTCAGGTAGTGAACTATATTCCGGATCAAAAAACACCTTCATTTCATTTCCCAAATCATAGTATGCCAAATCATTAAGCCATTGAGAAACTTTAGATATTCTCCATTTATTGTCCTCACACAGTTCCAAATACACCTCACCGTCACTGATTTCCGGCATATCCTCAGCCAAAACCACTTTTTTGATAAATTGTATTTAAACACATGCACTTTTTTTATCTTTACTCTTTATGCTAAACTCACCTTTTGTATTAATTTTATAGTATAGGCAACTACTTAAATCACTTCTTGACGTTCGTGACTGTGTGCATCTTCCTCTATAAAACCTTATATCATACATTTCACACAAATAATCATAGGCTGCATCTTTAATATAATCTCTATGGTATTTATATAGTTTTTCTTCATCCTCCTTATTTTTAAAGTAATAATCATTATATCCATCCGACTCTCTGCAAGATATCTCATCACCGATCTTTTCTCCTGAATCCATAAAATCGGCAATCTCTTTAATAATCTCTATAGCTCTTTCATCAGTCATTTCAGGACTGTTATCTTTATTTTCAATGGCAACGGTTTTGACATTGAAAAACAGAAGTAATATAAAACTTATGCTAATTACACTTAATAATTTATGTTTCATACTCTTTTCTCCTAAAACTCTTCCAAATGTGACTTTATAATCTCTAAATTATGCCTTTCAATATCACTTAAATCATCCTCACTGAATTTTTTATTCTCTTTATACCAGCTCAATCCATTGAAATAATTATATTCTATAGAATATTTCGGATACATTTTCCCATGCCTGGCATATATCTCTTCATAAGCAATATAGGTTGCAAGTTTAGAAAGATGTTCCAATATATAACTGTCATCTAAATTCTCCAACACATCAAAACTGCTGCTCGCCAAGATCGTGTCCTTTAAAGAATATCTTAACATCTGCATAGTTATTCTATTCCCATTTTTATCGTACCCATAATTCCTAATAAAAGTATCATAATCCTCTTTTACATTATTTTGACTGTCAAAAAATTCATCTATATATTCTTCCAATTCATAGAACACTAAATCATCATACCATTGAGATATTTTAGAAATTCTCCATTTATTGTCATCACAAAGAGTGAGAAATATCTGACCCTTATCTGTATCCGGCATCCCGTCTCCAAGACTGCTGTCTTTATTAAAAACAGCTTCAATACATATTTCATTATTTCTTCTCGACAGAATTTTGTAATCTTCTTCAGCTTCCAATTTATACCTGATGGTTCCACCGTCAAATCCTGTTTTTGCCTTTCCCATGCCGGAATTAAACCTTGTGATTCTATACATTGCAGTCAAATAATTATAAGCACTATCTTTTATATAATTTCTATGATAGATTTCTAATTTATCTTCATCTTCTTTGTTCTTAAAATAGTCAAAGTTTTCCCCGTTAATACCTTCGACAGCTTCACCCGTTTCTATACCTGTATCCATAAAAGATACTATTTCTTTTACAAGCTTTATTGCATCTTCATCTGAAAGATTTTCTACACCATAATTATAATCAATGAATTTTTCTGTTTTTGAATATGTTTTTATCCCACATCCATAAATAAAACACATCAGCAAGAGTATTATTGTGAATATATGTATTTTTTTATCTATCACTTTCTCCTCCTCTCAATAACGGTCTATCCGGTTCATAAATAAAATATCTTCTAACTTTGCTTATTTATGACTTCGTCAATTCCCCCATAAACTCTTCACTTCTTTATCCATATTTATATATCTTTAAGATAATTCTCAAATAATATCCCAAGTGATAAAGTACCTGACTCTGTTATGATATTAATCTTTCCATTTCCATAATCATATATTATTTTTGTTGGTTGTTCCGTCCCATCATATCCTATCGTATCTAATGCTCCCATATTAGATACCCCTTCAACCTTTTCATGACTTAAATATTCCCATAATTCATTTATGTTTTTCACATCAGCGAATTCTATTATTCTTTCAGTTTCAGTTATTGTCTTGTATTCTTCTTCAGCATAATTCC
>NZ_AZXX01000050.1:0-1858 GCF_000512995.1 Lachnoanaerobaculum sp. MSX33
TTTAAAATTTATTTTAATTTTCTTGTTGCTTTCAAGTGAAATAGTGTTTAAAATTGACATAAGAGGACTTCCTTTCCTTGGCATTGTTTTGATTTGGCACCTTAATTTTACCAAGAAAGGGGTCCTTTTTCTATTCACTTTTTAGGTGAAAGATACCATAACAATTATAATCAAATTAAATCATATACCTACATCTATTTGTGAATATTGTCATAAATATCTCTTGCATAAGCATCCATATCTTTAATTTTCACTTCAAACTCCTTTTCATCCTTATTTATTTCTATATTAGGATTTTTAGGATTTTGAAATTTAGCATTAACAATTTTAATCTCTCTTTCACATAATTCACATGGTTGTTTTGTAATATTTAATGCTACATCAAATTGTTCCTTACCAGTTTTTTCTCTAATTTTAGCTATTAGTTTCCTCTCACAACAAGTAAACATTCTATTATATTTTTTTTCAGTCCCATTTTTTTTGAATTCGTCATAACTAATATAACAATCGCTTTGTTTATCAAAATAATATCTAGTTTTATCGAGAATAGGAACATACTCTATTGTTGAATATTTGGTCTCCTTTTTCAGTAAATCTTTTAATATAGCTATAGTTTTACACTTATTTGAACTAGGTTTTTCGTTGTCATTATCCAAACCGTTTATACTAAAATACTTCTCTTTTTCATAGACAACAGAGGCATAACAGTTTAACTTATCTTTTATAAATTTACTATGCGAATTAATTTGATTCTCTCTAAGAGCTTTTTGAAATTTTTTCCCAAAATAATTAATGCCATCATACTCACCAACTTGGTTAAATTGTTGATCTGTAATCAAACATAATAAATTTTTTTCATGATTCTCGATAGCGTCATAAAACCATTTTTTTATATGCCCAAATAATTTCGAGACTTGTTCAATACTCTCCTTAGTAATATATTGTCGCCAATTATCTCTTTTAATTCTTCTAATATGTAATAATATATCATAAAAATTATAATTTGTAATAATAGCATAAAGGATACTTAACGTGTATAACCTCTCAATTACATAATCATTATCTGTTGATTTCTCAATCAAATATTCAAACATAGCATCAATAGAATTAAAATAGGGTATGTCTAAATAAGGTATGTCTAAATAAGGTATGTCTAAATAATAATTTTCCAAATTAATATTATTACTCTCATCAATACATTTTTCAAACTCTGAAAAATAAAAAAATGCCAATCTTAATAGATTTCCATGAGAGGTTGAAATCTTTTTTATATTAGCAATACGTTGATGTATATCTTTATCACACTCTCTTAAATCTAGTTTATTAATACTTTTCACTAAATAAATACTTTCCACTAAATAAAAATCTTCAATAACATTCAAAAAGTCATTGTCTTCTTTTACAGAATTAAATTCAACTTTTACATAATCGTCATGCGCATTGTCGTTGTCTTCTCTTATACACTGAAAATCAAATGAAATTTTAGATATTTCTTTTTTAAGCGAATTAAGAATCTCTTCCATAGCTATTCTCCTTTAATAATTAAGTTGCATATTTATCCTAAATTATTCACCACAGTAGATTTGGCTTAAAAAGCCTACAAGATAATTGTTTTATAAAGCCATCTCGTTCGTAAGTTGGAAAATCACATAAAAAAATGGTGCACTATCCCTATGTATCAAAAATAGTCATTTGATATTGGATTATCAAGGCTCATAAGTTACTATTATTCCAACTCTCCATATTGCCACGCCCACAATAAAATTGAATTACTTTGTGTTGTTCTGATTTCATTGACTTCCTGCCTGATAATAGAACTCACCGTATTCCACCATATAATCCGTTTGATTTTCACGGA
>NZ_AZXX01000051.1:0-9879 GCF_000512995.1 Lachnoanaerobaculum sp. MSX33
TTTATTATCAAACTTCTATATCTTTACTTCTTTTCTCTGACCTTACTACCGTCATTAAGCTTTTCTTCATCCGAATTTATAATCACTTTATCATCTTCTTTTAATCCTTCAGTTATGACTGCTTGTGTGGATGATTTATAGCTTATGCTTACAGGAGTTTTCTTAGCCTTTTTATCCTCTATCTTAAACACATAGTCAACTTCATCTTCGCTAAAAACCGAACCTATCGGCACTGAAATCGTTTCATCATTTTTATATAGTGTAAATATCGCATCCACACCATAACCGCTTTTTAAGATATCATCATCCACATTATCTAATATTGCCACAAGTTTTACCCTGTACTCCTTTAATCCCAGAGGGGACTTTTCCTCAGTCGCAAAATCATATATTTCACTTATCTTTCCGCTATAGTTTTTCTTTATACCTCTTAGATTAAACTCAGCCTCCATTACATCACCTACATGCAGATATGGTATAACATCCGTTAAAACACTGCACTCCAGTCTGTACTCATTATTATTTGTATCAATTACCGCAAGTTCCTGACCTGCTACAGCCATTGATATATCCTTTGCAGGTATCTTGGAAATGATTCCGTCATATTCCGCTTTTACTTCACAATCTTCTATTTGATGTTCCAACTGTGCTATAGATGTTTTTTCGGATTCAATCGCCGCCTCAATCTGCTTTTTTGTACTTTCATAAAACTTCTCACTGATATCCTTTTCGCTTAAGCCCTGACCTTTCAGAGTTTGCAGATATTTATTGCTTTCATCAAGCCTTTTTGACGCTGTTTCAAAATTTGATTTGGCATTTTCAAGATTTGCCCTGGAAGTTTCAAGTTCAATCAATGATACGCTCTGTGCTTCAAAAAGTGCCTGTTTTGCCGAGTAATCTGTCTGTGCCGCCTCGTATGCTGCTTTTGCAGTATCAAGACTTGATTTTAATCCGCTTATATACTCCATAGGAGAAGTTGCCATAAGCTTACCTATATCACTTTCTTCCTTTTTGGCTGTATATGAATCCAAGCTGCTCTGCCTTAGCTGCTTTTGATATTCAAGATCTCTGCTTGATATTTTTATAAGCACATCTCCCTTTTTTACCGGTGAATTTTCATTTACCAAAACCTCTTCAATACTTCCGTTCACCTTTGAAAGAATATGATACTCCTTTCCAAGACTTATAACCGCATTTTCCTTATAAGTATCATTCACCTCTCCGGCCTTTACGGTATAGACCTCCACATCTATAGCCTTATTAAGATTATTTATAATAAAGACTGATATAATAACTAAGATAATAATAGAAATCAGTATGTATTTTTTTCTTCCCTCAAAAAGCTGTGCTAAACTATTTTTTTTCATAGTTAACCTCTTTCTTTTAAACTGTCATTCGGATTTATTTTATCAATGGTTTTAAGAATTGCCCTTCCGGATATATATAGCATCAATATACAAAATATAAGTGAGGATATATACATTGATATCTCTATATTTAATTTCAGGGTAAAGGATTCTGAAACCAGCAAACTCTCAAGCAGCCATTTAAATAATTTTAAAAGCGGAATACTTAAAATAAGTCCGCATATAAGATATACCAGCTGTTCCATAAAAATCATCTGCTTAAGTTCCGTATCCAAAACCCCCATAATCTTCATAGTGGCAAATTCCGTTTTTCTCTCCCTTATGCTTATCAACGAAATATTGTATATAAGTACCACACCTGAAAATAATGCCAGATATATAAACATTCTAAGCATAAATTTAGAGCTTTTCATTCTGTCCTGATAAATCCTCAAAGTATCCCTCTTACTTGAAAATGAAGTAATATTTGCACTGTCATCTGTAAGCCTCTTTTTAATATTATCTTCCATTCCTCTTTGTGTATTAAAAATTAATGTATTTGAGAAACTTTGCAATGAAAGATATTGATTTATATTTTGTATATCCACATAGCAGCCGCTTCCAAATGCCTCAAAAATAATCTTACTTACAGGCAATTTTGTTTTTTTCTTAGGGGCATAGCCTGTACTGATTTCAATACTGTCGCCTTCTTTTACATTCAAATCCTTTGCAATCCTTGAATTTAAAATAATTCCTTCCCTTGGAGGCTCATAAAATATATCATCCACATCACATATCCTATAAAGCTTTGAACCTCTGCCTATGCCTGTGAGCAGTGTCGGCTTTGTATGATTTTGAGATTTTAATGTTACAGGTATCTCACAAATAATCTCTCTCTCACCCACTCCGTCTATACTGTCAAGTGAATTAAATACACTGTTAAAAGAGGAATAGTTTTCCATTGTTACTTTTACATCATATTTTGCAATATCTTCAAAATATCCTACAAACATCTTGTTGACCGCATTTTCCGACGCCAGCAAAGTACATGAAAGTGCAAACGGAAAGGCAATCGCAAAGGCAATAAAAAATGTTCTGAAAGGACTTCTTAAAATAGAGCGTATACCCATTTTATGCATAACATTAAAATGCCTTATTATACCCGGAGAAAAATTATTTCCTACACTCGGTGCGGCTGCCCTCATAGCCTCCGCCGCCTGTATCTTTGTTATTCCGCCAACTCCCAAAATCACAGCCGCAATACTTGAGGTGGCCGCTATTAAAAATCCTTTAAGCTTTGTGGAAAGCGGATCGATATAGCTTGGTGACGGCAATGAAAAAAACTCCGCATACTGATTAAACATATACATTCCAAAAGGTCTTGCAAGTATGCATCCGATAAATGCTCCCATAAAACTTATCATAATCGCCTGTACCAGATATGCGCCTAAAAGCTCGCTGTTTCTAAGCCCCATCGCCTTCATTGTTCCTATAAGACTTCTGTCATTATCAATCATTTTTTTCAGCACCGTATACAGCATAAATACAGACATTGACATAAAAACAACCGGCAATATGGTACCTGTACCTGTAAGTTCTGTAATCTCACCGTCCACCATATTGTAGCTGCTTTGCTTTTCCTTATTTGTAAAACTCTGCAATCCGTACTCTGATAAATGCTCCCTTAAACTGTATCTGACTTCCTCATAGGAATAACCGCTTTCCATTTCAAAGCTTATTTCATTTACTATATTCTCTCTTCCCAGTATCTTTTCAAGCTTCTCCGAATTTACAATTGCAATATCATAATCTCTTCCGTCAGATATTACCGCACCGCTTGGAGGAATGGCATATATATAATTGGGTGCGGATGCAACTCCTGCAATTATAAAATCATAGCTCTCACCATTATGTATAAGGCTTATAATATCACCCTTTTTTAAGTTTCTGGCTTTCATCATCTTTGAGCCTATAAATATCTGCTCACTGTTTGGAGGACTCTCAGGCTTTAAAAGAGGTCTGTTTAAATAAGCTTCTTCATCATAGGAGAGTACATGCAGATTTGCTATATCACCGATACCTTCTCCGGCAATTCTTAGATCTGCACTCAAAATACCGGAAGCTCTCTTTATACCAGGATAATCTTCAAATTCCTTTAACCTTTCTTTCGGCATGGAGATAACATTTGCAAAAATATCAGCCATATTATTTTCTTTATAATAGCTGTATACCTGCCCTTTAAGGTTTATAAATGTATCATTCATTGAAACAAATATAAAAACTCCAAGAGCCATAATAAGAGCGGCACCTATATATGTTCCCAAATTCCTTTTTGCGGATCTGAATAAATTTTTTGCAAAATATTTCATTACCACACCACCTCATCAGGACTTATAGGATGCTCATTTGTCACTATTTTTCTGATATTGCCGTCTTTAAGATAAAACACTCTGTTTGCAATCTTTGCCACATTTTCATTATGGGTTATTATCATAATGGTTTTATTATATTTTTTATTAAACTCAAGGAGTATTTTAAGTATCTGTACTCCTGTAGATATATCCAAAGCACCTGTAGGCTCATCACAAAGCAGCAAGTCCGGATTTTTACAGATTGCCCTTGCAATCGCCACTCTTTGCTGCTGACCTCCGCTCATTTTTCCAGGATAATGATCTCTTCTATCCCATAGTCCCACCTGAGTAAGAAGTTCCTTAGGATCAAGCGGATTTGGTGAGAGTTCCTCCGCCAGTTCCACATTTTCAAGAGCATTTAAGTTCGGCATCAGATTATAAAACTGAAAAATAAAGCCTATATTTGCTCGCCTAAAGGAGGTAAGTTCTCTTTCTGTCATACTACTTAAATCAATTCCGTTGTAGCTTATACTCCCTGAGCTTACGGTTTCGATTCCTCCAAGGATATTTAAGAGCGTGGACTTTCCTGAGCCTGAAGGTCCCAAAATAACCACAAGTTCCCCTTTATATACCTCAAAGCTTACATCATCAAGTGCATTTACCTTTACTTCCCCAAGAAGAAATTCCTTATGTACATTTCTTGCAATTATAAGTTCTTCCATAGTTCTACCTCATATGTTTATTCGTCAATATAAAACCTTCTTACATATTGTTTTGAAACTTCCGTCATTTCCTCATCCAACAGCGGAATACCTATGGCATCAAGAATCACTTTGAGCATATCTATTTTTCTAAATGCACCCTCCATACTGTTATCTATCAGTGTAGGCAAAAGCCAGACCTTTGAAAGCAGACCGAATACCTCCGCCGCCTCCTTGGTGTATTTTGGATCAACTCTCATAGAGCCGTCCTCATTCCCCTCCTTTATAAGAGCTTCTATCTGAGGTGAAATATTTTTTAAAACAGTTTCAACCAATTGAGTAAAAAAATGCGGATTATGAATCAGGGGGATGGTTTCCATATTCATTTTTCTGATATTCTCATCATTGGCGGCGTCCTTAAAACTAGCCCTGATTTTTTCCAATGCATTTAATCCTGTATGATTTTTTATCATATTCGTAAAGCTGTACTCTTCATATAATTTATCAAAGATTGCACTTAGGATCTCATCCTTTGATTTAAAATGATGGTATATAGCCCCCTTTGTTATATCACCCAGCTCATCCACAATATTTTGTATGGACACATTATCATAGCCCCTTGTGGTAAAAAGGTAATAAGATGTCTGCAATATTCTCTCCACTGTTTTTTCAGGGTATTTATTCCTTGGCATATCTCCTCCGGTATCTCTTATTTAAAATTCGGCTCTATACATACCAACCGTATGTATGTATCTTATAATATTTTTTTTAAACTTTCAATATAAAGTAGGAAAACTTTAAAAAAGAAGCTGTCGCTTTAACAATTGATAATTACTTGGTGCGATAGCCCCTTTTTATCCGGATGCCGGCAAGTTCTCGGGACTTTGACACTTTGTTTTCCTAAATAAGTATTAAAAAAGTCCTAGAATCCACATATATCCTATCTTTCTTAGTCAATCTTTTTGTAAATTTTTTTTAACACTAATTATTTTTAATCTCGGATTTTATTATTTAAAATCAAAATATATACTTTACTTTTTTGGTTTTATATAATAAAATTAGTAGGCTATTAGCACAATATATTGTGCTGACTTCATATCCATTCACAATATATATGTATAATTTTAAGGAGTGTTTAGAAATGATAAAAGTTTATGGCAAGGAAAACTGTGGTAAATGCGTATCTTTAAAGGGAATATTGGAAAATAAGAACCTTGAATTCGAATACATCGAGGACATGAAAACACTTATGATAGTTGCAAGTAAGGCAAGAATTATGAGTGCTCCTGTAGTGGAATATAATGACAATGTGTACTCAATGGAAGCCTTCTTACAGGTGATCTGATGTCAAACGAAAAAAGAAAAGTTATCAATCGAGATAACATAATCGAAGATCTTAATATAGAAAAAATCAGAGAAAAGCTTTTGAGGGCCTGTGACGGTCTGGAAGTAAATATGGTTGAGCTTGAGAGTAATATAGACTCAATCTATGAGGAAAATATTACTACTCAAAAGATTCAGGCATCTTTAATAAACACCGCAGTTACTATGACAAGCTTTGAAGAAAGTGACTGGGCATACGTTGCCGGAAGACTGCTTATGATGGAAGCTGAAAGAGAAGTTTTTCACTCAAGAAAATTCTCTTACGGTGATTTTTCCAAAACTATAAAGCATATGGTTGAACTTGGACTGTATGATGAAAGACTGTTAACCTATAGCAAAGAAGAATTGGATCAAATTGCCCCACTTATAGATATAGACAGAGATATGGTCTATGACTATGCCGGGGCAAATATGCTTGTTAACAGATATTTAATTAAGCATGAAGGCAAAACTTATGAACTGCCTCAGGAAACATTTATGGCAATATCTATGATGCTTGCTTTAAATGAAAAGCCCGGTGAAATAAGAGTAAATATAGTAAAAGAATTCTATAATGCATTATCTCTAAGAAAGCTCTCACTTGCGACTCCTATGCTTGCAAACCTTAGAGTCCCTGACGGAAATCTGTCATCATGCTTTATTACAGCAATAGATGACAATATAGAGTCTATCTTCTACAATATCGATTCTATAGCAAGAATCAGTAAAAACGGCGGTGGAGTTGGTGTAAATGTTTCAAGAATAAGAGCAAAAGGCTCTATGGTAAACGGTTATTACAATGCCAGCGGCGGTGTTGTACCATGGATCAGAATAATAAATGATACAGCTGTTGCCGTAAATCAACAGGGAAGAAGAGCCGGAGCCGCTACAGTAGCTTTGGATACCTGGCATTTAGATATTGAATCATTCCTTGAACTACAAACTGAAAATGGTGACCAAAGAGGAAAAGCTTATGATATCTATCCACAGGTAGTGTGTTCCAATCTCTTTATGAAACGTGTTAAAAACAATGAATCCTGGACTTTACTTGATCCATATGAAATAAGAAGAAAGTATGGTGTTGAACTTTGTGAGCTTTATGGTTATGAATTTGAATCAATCTATGAAAAGCTTGAAAAGGACGATAATATCAAGCTTAAAAAGGTTTTAAATGCCAAGGATCTGTTTAAGAGCATTATGAAAACTCAGCTTGAAACCGGAATGCCTTATATCTTCTTTAAAGACAGAGCAAATGAGGTAAATCACAACTCTCATATGGGTATGATAGGTAACGGAAATCTCTGTATGGAGAGTTTTTCAAACTTCAAACCTACCGTAAATTTTGAGGAAGAAGTTGACGGCAATACGGCTATAAGAAAAAGTGATATGGGTGAAATTCACACTTGCAACCTTATTTCTCTTAATCTGGCCGAACTTACCTCTGATGAGATTGAAAAGCATGTCGCCCTTGCAATAAGAGCTTTGGACAATACTATAGATTTGACGGTTACTCCTTTAAAAGAATCCAATAAGCATAACTTACTTTACAGAACAGTAGGTGTCGGTGCAATGGGACTTGCCGACTTCTTGGCAAGAGAATATATGATTTATGAAGACTCTATAAATGAAATAAATGAGCTGTTTGAAAGAATAGCGCTTTATTCTGTAAAGTCTTCCGCATTGCTGGCAAAGGAAAGAGGAGCTTACAAGGCCTTTAAGGGTTCTAAATGGGATCAGGGTATATTCTTCGGCAAGAAAATAGAATGGTATGGAGCAAATTCAAAATTCAAAGATGAATGGAATGAGGCTTTTTATCTGGTTGAGGCTAACGGTCTCAGAAACGGTGAGCTTACAGCAATAGCGCCTAATACTTCCACATCTTTGTTAATGGGATCGACCGCATCTGTAACTCCGACATTCTCAAGATTTTATATTGAAAAGAATCAAAGAGGAGCAATACCCAGAACGGTTAAGCATTTGAAGGACAGAGCATGGTTCTATCCCGAGTTTAAAAATGTAAACCCTATCAGCTATGTAAAGATAATGGCAAAGATAGGTTCATGGATAACGCAGGGTGTATCTATGGAAATGGTCTTTGACTTAAACAAAAATATTAAAGCAAAAGATATTTATGACACTTTAATGACTGCCTGGGAAGAAGGCTGTAAGAGTGTTTATTATATAAGAACAATTCAAAAGAATACGAATACTATTTCAGATAAAGAGGAGTGCGAAAGCTGTAGTGGATAGAAAGAAATTATTTAATCCGGCAGGTGATGATACATTAAGTGCAAGGAAAATTATAAAGGGTAATTCAACAAATCTTTTTAACCTGAATAATGTCAGATTTCAGTGGGCGAATCATCTTTACAGAACTATGATGGCAAATTTCTGGATACCGGAAAAGGTTGATTTAACCAAGGATAAAAATGACTATGAAAATTTGACTTTACCTGAGAGGGAGGCATATGACGGAATACTTTCATTTTTGATCTTCCTTGACAGTATACAAACCAATAATATTCCTAATATTTCAGACCATGTAACAGCACCTGAGGTGAATTTATTGCTGGCTATACAGACTTTCCAGGAGTCCATTCACTCTCAATCTTATCAGTATATAATTGAGTCCATACTTCCAAAGCAGAGCAGAGATCTGATCTATGACAAATGGAGAGATGATAAGATATTATTTGAAAGAAACAGTTTTATTGCAAAGATCTATCAGGATTTTATAGACAATCAGTCTGATGAGAACTTTGCCAAGGTCATAATAGCAAACTACTTGCTTGAGTCACTGTATTTCTATAACGGTTTTAACTTCTTCTATCTTCTTGCAAGCAGAAATAAGATGGTAGGTACCTCTGATATTATAAGACTTATAAACAGAGATGAGCTCTCACATGTTGTTTTATTTAGAAGTATTGTTAAGGAAATAAAGAATGATTACCCTGAGTTTTTCTCGGCGGAAACTATCTATTCCATGTTTAATACCGCCGTTGAGCAGGAAATTAACTGGACAGAGCATATAATAGGAAATCGTGTACTTGGTATAACTTCTCAAACAACTGAGGGTTATACAAAATGGCTGGCTAATGAAAGATTAAAGTCTTTAGGCCTCGAGCCTTTGTATTCAGGTTTTACCAAAAATCCTTATAAGCATTTGGAAAGATTTGCCGACACCGAGGGCGAAGGCAATGTTAAGTCTAATTTCTTTGAAGGTACCGTTACAAGTTACAATATGAGTTCTTCCATTGACGGATGGGAAGATTTCTAAATAATACTATATTGTCTGTTACTTTACGATTTTTAAATTGTAAAGTGACAGACTTTTTTATTATCATCTTTTCAATTCTTTATAGATTCAATTTACATAAAAAAAGCCCCCGACTTAAAGTCGGGGACTGAAAAATTATCTTTCTTCTTTTTTCTTGAATGCCGGTGCCATTGCAGCTGCGATTGAACTCATCAGAATAAATACATATCCTCTTACGTCCTTTCTGTCCTCTGTCTTCGGTACTGCAAGTGCCACTCTTGTACTGCTTGGTACAGGTGTCACTTTCTGTGGCTGTGGATTCTTGGTAGGTGTTGGGGTGTCTATCAAGATCACAGGCTCTTCTATTGCATTCTTTGATGTTACTTTGTTGTCTACACTTACCTGTCCAGGTCTTACACTTGTGTTGCCGCTTCCTGAACTTCCACTTCCTCCTCTGCTTGTGTTTGAGCTTGTCGCTATTGACGGGGTCGCTAAAGGTCTTGTAGGTCTGATTACTACATCCTCATCTCTTCCCGGTATAGTGATCTGGCTTGGGGTTGCCACTCTTATCGGAGTTGTAGGGGTCGTCGGTGTGGTAGGTGTTGTCGGTGTACTTGGATTTACCGGTGTTACAGGGTTTATCGGATTAATCGGGTTAATCGGGTTAATCGGATTTATCGGGCTTGGGTTTATAGGAGTTACAGGTGGCACAGGTCCCGGTATTACTACCACGCTTGGGTCCTTCTTATAGATGTATGTTACTTCTATTCTTCCTGAACTGAATACTCCTGTCTCTGCTCCCTGTACAAGGTATAAACTATATCCGTCTATTGCCTTTGCCGCTGTTGCGTATGGCAGGCCAA
>NZ_AZXX01000052.1:0-703 GCF_000512995.1 Lachnoanaerobaculum sp. MSX33
GGATATAGTAAATGTATTGTTGTTTGGCGGGAAGAAAGTGGTAGAGGAAGAAACACTTTTTGATGCCGTTACAGACAGTGCATTAAAAATAGACGGAAGAGTCAGGTTTCAAGACAGAGATGTTGCGAAATATTGGAAAGACAGTCAGATAAATATAGCACTTTTAGGAATAGAGAATCAGACAAATCCGGATAAATTTATGCCGCTAAGAGTAATGGGATATGACGGATTGGAGTATACAAGGCAGATCAGAAAAGAATGTAATGGTGAAAGTAAATACCCTGTGATTACCTTGGTATTATATCTTGGTTATGATAAAAAATGGACATACCCGAAGAATCTATTCGGGGTTTTAGATATAGATGAAGAGCTTAAGCCATATGTAAATGACTATAAGATTAATTTATTTGAGATAGCATATCTGGACAGAGAAACAATAGATTCTTTTAAAAGTGACTTTTGGATACTTGCAGATTATTTGTATCAAATGCGGGTAAATAAGAATTATGTTGCAGATAAGAGGTCAATAGGTCATATAGAGGAATTACTGATGCTAATGTCTGCAATGACAGGAGATAAGAGGTTTGAAGATATTATAGACGAAGCAAATAAGAAGGAGGTTGTGAATATGTGCGAAGTATTGGATATAGTTGAGGCAAGAGGGATAGAAAAAGGTGCCGATATAATAAGCAGGTTAAATACG
>NZ_AZXX01000053.1:0-1346 GCF_000512995.1 Lachnoanaerobaculum sp. MSX33
AAGTGAATGAAAAAAGAGCGTCCATTTGTGGTAAAATTAAGGTGCTAAAACTCAAAAATCACACAAAGGAGCCCTCTATGAGTATTGTAAACACCTTATCACTTGAAAGCAATAGAAAAATTAAAATTAATTTCGATGGAGGCGATTTATCCTCCGATGCAGGCTTACTTCTTATAAAAGAATTCGTAAGTAAACTTGGCATTGATAAACTTTTCAGTCAATCATTTAAAACCAATGATTCTGCATTATTCCGTTATCATACTGATAAAGAAAACCTTCTTCAGATGATATATATGATCATTGCAGGCTATTTTGAAGATGACACTTCAGATGAACTTACAAATGATCCTGTGTTTAAAGCAGTGCTTAATAAAGGAACTTTAGCATCACAACCGACTATTTCAAGATTTCATAATCGAATGGATGAGGATTCTCTGAATCAGTTCCTTTCAATAAATCAAATTCTTCGAAAGAAAGTTTATAGCATTCAGATGCCTGAAGCTATCATTTTAGATTTGGATTCAACACTTCTTAATGCCTACGGCAAGCAGGAAGGCAGAGCATTTAACTTTCACTATCAAAGTAACGGTTACCATCCGCTTGTTTGCTATGATGGAATCACAGGAGATTTGATTAAAATTCAGCTCCGGGATGGAACTCAGTATTCAAGTACAGGGGTTGTGGACTTTCTTCAGCCTATACTTGATGAATATCTTGAAGATTTTCCGGAAATTAAACTTCTCCTTCGCGGAGATAGTGGCTTTGCAACACCGAGTTTATATAAACAGTGTGAAGAAAACGGTACCGGCTATGTAATTCGTTTGAAAGAAAATGCTGTACTTCGTGATAAGGCATCATATCTTGTAGATGAACTTGATGAAATCACAAAAAACAACAAAGTAGATTATGCTGTAGCTTATGGTGAATTCATGTATCAGGCAGGTCCTTGGCCTTATGAAAGACGTGTTGTCTGTAAAGTTGAAAAACCTGAAAACCAAATGACATATATGTATACATTCGTTGTTACAAACATGGAGTCATCCCCTGAATATCTAATCAAGTTCTATTGTAAAAGAGGCTTGATGGAAAACTTCATAAAGGAAAGTAAAATAGGTTTTGACTTTGCCTCTGTCAGCAGTCATACAAGGATTGTAAATGCCAACAGGCTCCAAATACATGCACTTGCTTATAATATATTTAATTGGTTTAGACGATTGGCATTATCTGCAAATATGAGAAACCAACGTATTGATACTGTCCGTCTAAAACTGCTTAAGATTGCTGCAAAAGTAATTCGTTCAGCAAGGTATATAACATTCAAGCTGTGTAGCAGTTGCCCATATAAG
>NZ_AZXX01000054.1:0-55408 GCF_000512995.1 Lachnoanaerobaculum sp. MSX33
TAGGTAACTATCAATCTGATGATGCAAAAGAAATAGCTCGCCTCAAACGTGAGCTTCGTGATGCTCAGAATGCTCTTGATGTACTAAAAAAAGCAATCAACATTCTGGAGAAAAGTTAACTCTTGCTACCTATGCAGAAGTTTCTACATAGGTAGTGATATTTGATTTTTTAACCTCTACTCGATAAAAACTTCTGCATCAGAAAACATAGCTTCAATGTCTTCATTTATCTTCAAATGATATAAATGTAAATCCGTATATATTTATTCTATAATTACCCTCGCATTAGGAAACATTTTCTTTATATTTTCTATATCCTCATCATCTAACTTTAAGTGATATAATTGCAAGTCATCCAAGTATTTTAAATCTTTTATCTTGTATAAATTATCAAGTACATGCTCGTCATCATATATACTCTTATCTCCGTCATATGCACTTGAATAAGCCAAATGTATTGATTCAACATTCTTAAAATATATCAAGTCGCTTATGTCTCTTATATGATATTCTCGGAAGTTTATATATATTTTTCCTACACATTCAAGATTGCTCTTCCAAATAATACCTTCTAGTGGCTTATGTCTTTTATCTTCATCTGTAGTATACATCCAGTAATTAACCTTGGTTTCTCTTACCAATCTTTCAAACTCCGGGTCATGAAAAAAAGCTATTTTATTTACAGTATATAATGCAAATACGATAATAATAATTACTGTTGCGCAAATTATCTTCTTATATTTCCTTAGCATAAATTCACTCCTCCGATGTAATATCCACTGTTCTTTTAATCCTACCTCTAATATACTTACTCTTTTCCGGTATTTGTCTTTTCCTGTAATTCTTCATCTGTAGGTCTGGTCACTTGCCATAATCCTTGTCTCCTTCCAATATATCTATCTCATCATCAAAACCTGTCTTGTATGCCTTATCATAAAAGCTTGAAATTCTATAATAAAACTTTAATGTATTAAATGTATAATCTTTTACGTCTTCTTCAAACTTATCTAAGTCTTCTTTTGTGATATATGTAACCAGTAATCTGTTGGTCTGCAAATCTTTATCTACAAATATTTCACATGCTTTTCTAAAATCTTTTTCTATATTTTCAGCCTTTTTATCTGTAAATATATATGTAGTATAGTCACTATTACTTACATACGTCATTATATCTGTATCTTTATTAAAGCTGTCATCCAATGCAAAACCATATGGATGTGTGTAAACTTTACACTCTCCATATATAGGTTTGACCAACTCACATATATACTTCTCAAGTTCAGCTTTCTTTAGATATCCTACATAATTATCGCTAAAGTAAGTTAATCCATTTTCACTATAAACTTCTACTACTGCATGCCACTCCGGTTTTGACTTTGGGTGTACATATACGCTACCTTCATATACATATTCTCCTTCAAACTCCTCCCCATATTTTTTCTGCATGTAATATTCTGCTGCATTTATATAGTCTAACTCTGTTAACATAGTAATGCTTACTCCCCTTTTTACCAGTATATCTCTAAGGAATACAAGTCCCACTATAAAAACTATTATCAGTAAAATACCCCTTATTGCCTCTTCGTTTTGGCTTAGTCTTCTTTTTTTCAACATTTGATTTTTTAACCTCTACTCGATAAAAACTTTTGTATCAGGAAACATAGCCTCAATGTCTTCATTTATCTTCAAATGATATAAATGTAAATCCTTTAAATATTTAAATTTTTTTATTAAATATATATTATCAAGCACATGCTCCTCCTCATAAATACTATTATCTCCATCATACGCACTTATGTAGCTAAACCATACAGTTTTAGTGTTCTTAAAATACTTTATATCTTCAATATTTTTTACTTTATATTCTCTAAAGTTTATTGATAACGACTGAACCCTCTCAAGATCTCTTTTCCAAATTATTCCACCTAATGCCTTTTCTCTTCTATCTACCATTGACACCCTAGATGATATTAAAGTATCTCTTACCGCCCTTTCAAACTCCGGATCATGGAAAAAGGCTATTTTATTTACAGTATATAATACAAATAAAACAACGGTTATTATGGGTATGCAAATAAGTATTTTCTTATATTTACTTAACATAAATCTACTCCTCATATTTACTCGAATAACATAACATTCTTATCTTTTCATGCTTGATTTTATATAAAAAAAGTCCACACAATTATATCCTGACAAAGTAATACTTTAACTTATCAGTAACATAAATGCGTGGGCTGTATAAATTTTCTATTCTTCTTTAATAAATCCGTAGTAAGATCCGGTCTTCATATTTGCAATATCCAGTATCGTTTCATCTTCCAAAAGAAATCCCATGTACGGTATCATATTCGGCTTAGATATCTGTTCCTTACCCTCTAACATAAATGTCGTATTCTTTGTATAAATACATATAAAATCTTCTACTGTATATTCGTCCGATCTGTTTATAACTTCCATCAGCTCGGCCTTGGTCACACCATAGGAGGAAAGCTTCTTTTCTATAAAATCCATTGCCTTCTCACCTCTGTACAATTTATATGTTCCGCCATAATAATTGTCATCGGTAATCCCCTTCTCCTGATACCAGAAAAAGCTGTGGTACTCATTGAACACCCAATATGATCCGTCATCATATGAAATCCATGATGTTTTTGTCAGAGCATCCGGCTCGATATATTCGGCTTTGTCTGAACTAAAACATCCGCTAAGCAGAAATACCGCAAGTAGCATTGTCACAAAAATCGTCTTAAATTTTCTCATAAGATGTCTCCTTATTTGATTTTTACGAACTGAAGTAATAAACTGTTATCTATAGTATATATCATTTTCGATATTTTTCAATGTATTTCTACTTTATTCCCTATGTCCGCCTATTTGTCTGTTTCTGTCAAGTGCAGTTCCCTCTTCCTTGAGATTAAGCCCTTTAAATATGGC
The DNA here is from genome assembly GCF_000512995.1 of Lachnoanaerobaculum sp. MSX33. Lineage (NCBI taxonomy): Bacteria > Bacillati > Bacillota > Clostridia > Lachnospirales > Lachnospiraceae > Lachnoanaerobaculum > Lachnoanaerobaculum sp. MSX33. The sequence goes on from NZ_AZXX01000054.1 coordinate 2,938, forward strand.
ATTATTTCCGAACTTTCTTTTTACTTTAAGTACGGCTTTCATTCTGCTGCTTTCTTTTTCTTTAGAAATGCTGTTTGCTTCCAAGAGATTTCCCGTACAGCCTGCGCTGTTTTTATGACTTATCTCACTTGCAACTATCGTTATCCTTCTAAACAGCAATATGGGATTTGCAAGTTTCTCAAAGAGCTCCTCACTTTTCTTGCAGATTTCTTTTGTGGAATTGGTATATGATAAAAGATTTATCGAGCCGTGCGCACCCTCAGGTACGATCCTTCCGTAAAAGTCTTTTGTAATATTCCCGGTGTATATTTTTGCTGTTTTCGGATCTGCCAGGCTGTCTATATCGTATCCTATACTTAAAGTTATCTGCCTTGTGGCGGTATCTTTTTCCAGCAATGAAAATGAGAGTCTTTCCGCCATCTCTATAACAATCGTTCTTACCTCTTCATAGCTGTACGCTCTGAGCAATACCTGACCTTCGCTTATGCTTTTTTTCTCCGGAGTATATGCTTTTATATCTTTGATATCCGTATTGTCAATTCCCCAGGCATGTTCTATCAAAAAGCTTGCATTTTTTCCAAACAGCTTATATAAAAGATTCATCCCCTCATTGGCACGATTCTTTTTTAAGCTCTCCCTTGCAATATCTCCCATTGTATACATTCCGTACTTTGCAAGGTTCTTGCTGTAACCTCTTCCTATTCTCCAAAAATCGGTAATAGGTGTATGACTCCAAAGCTTTTCTCTGTAGGATTTGACACTCAGCTCTCCTATTCTTGCTCCATGCTCATTAGGCTCGGCTCTTTTTGCCATGATATCCATAGCTATTTTTGCCAGGTACATATTTTCTCCTATACCGGCACTTGCCGTTATTCCTGTGGTATCAAGGACATCTTTTACCATTTTTTCCACAAAACCTGTTGCATCATCGCCTGCATATCCCGTAATATCTATAAAGACTTCATCCACCGAATATACATAGATATCCTCAGGTGAGACATACTTTAGATATACACTGATTATTCTTGCGCTGTACTCCATATATTTTTTCATTCTCGGTACAGCCACCACCAAATCAACTTCCAGCTTTACATTTTTTTTGAGTTCTTCAAGAGAATATGACTTTCCTTCAGCCTTTCCTACAAGTTTTTCTCTTCTGTTATTTACTTCCTGCAGTCTTTTTATTACTTCAAAAAGTCTCGGCCTTCCGGGTATTCCAAAGGTCTTAAGTGCAGGACTTACCGCAAGGCAGATAGTCTTTGAGGTTCTGCTCTCATCAGCCACTACCAGATTTATATCCAAGGGATCCAATTTTCTTTCTCTGCACTCTACCGAGGCATAGAAGGATTTTAAGTCTATTGCCGCAAATATCCTTTTTTTATTATTCATTTTCAATTATCTATTATTTTAGCTTCTTTTCCCAATGCAGGTATTATTTTATTCAAAAAATCTTCAGTACTTATCTTCAGTGTTGAGGTATTCTCACATGGATGACATCTGATAAAATCAGCCTGTATTACATCTTTGTCTATAACAAGGTCAACTCTGTTGTTTTTATCGTTTAAAAGTCCGAGTACGCTTACGGAACCCGGAGTTACATCCAAAAATTCTTTCAGATAATTCTCTTTTGCAAATGACAGTCTGGACATATCAAGTTTCTTTGAGATATCTTTTGTAACATACTTCTTATCTCCAGGCATCATAAACAGGAAAAATCTTGTCTCCTGTCTGTTGCAAAGAACTATATTCTTGCAGATTTTAACTCCCAGTGCACCCTCTATCTCCTTGCATTTTTCCATATCTGAAGCTTCATCATGGTCAACCACCTCGTATTCCACTCCCAATCCGTCCAAAAAATCATAACATCTTTTTTCTTTGTCCTGTCTTTTTTCAATATCAACAGGTCTTCCCTTATAGGGTTTTGAAATATACATAATAACCTTCCGAAATTACTCTAATATAAATACATATTTTTTCTCATTTGAAAGCTCTTTGTCAAACTTGAACCCGAGTCTGTCAAACTTTTTTATTTCATCTTCATTTTGGATATTTCCGGATGCAATAAAGTTTACCATCTCACCTCTTGCCATCTTTGCCAAGGTGGCTTTTTGTACTACTTTTCCGTCTTTTTTCTCGGCAAACACACATGTGATAAATTTGTCTTTATCCTCCAGATAGCTCTCAATATTTTTTGAATATTCTTTTGAGGCCAGATTTATTACCACCTCTCCGGTTTCAAAAAGCTTCTTATATATTTTATCGCCCCAAAACTCGTACAGATTTTTGTGCTTTCCTATCTCCATCTTTGCCTGCATCTCAAGTCTATACGGGCTTACTCCGTCAAATGCTCTAAGTATTCCGAAAAATCCCGAAAGTATATACAAATTCTCCTTTATATACTCTATTGCGGTGGCTTCCATTACATTTACCGCCATATACTGATACTGTATACCTTGATAAGAAAATATTGCAGGGGTAAGACTCCCCTGCAAATTCATATTTTTAAATCTGTCAAAATTTTCTTTTGCAATCTTTTCATTGCATTTCCAGATCTCTTTTAATTCCTCATAGGATCTTTGTCTTATCTCTTCTAAAAGGATCTTGCTCTTATCAATATATGTAGGTACACTGCTTCCGATATAACAGTCTGTATTTTCTATCATTGTCTTGGCAGGTGATACTACTGTTTTCATCCCAAAATCTCCAACATCTCAGCCGGATTCTTGGCGGCTTTTACCTTATCCATAGCCTCTATGATAACTCCCTTTTCGTCTATAAGATATGTGGTTCTTACCACTCCCATAGATACTTTTCCATAGAGTTTTTTCTCATGCCATACATCATAGGCCTGTATCACATCAAGCTCGGGATTTGAAAGCAGTGTAAACGGCAGTGAATATTTATCTTTAAACTTCTTATGTGATGCAACACTGTCTTTACTGATGCCTATTACTTCCACTCCTTTTTCCATAAACTGCGGATAGAGTTCTCCAAATCCACAGGCCTGGCTTGTACAACCCGGAGTATTATCCTTCGGATAAAAGTATAATATAATTTTCTTACCTTCATAATCTGAAAGGTTTCTGACTGTTCCGTTCTCATCCGGAAGTGAAAACTCCGGTGCTTTTGTTCCTATCTGTAACATAAATTTCCTTCCTTATAAAATCTCTTTAAATATACCCTTAAGTGCCGGATATATCTTTCTAAACTTTTGGTATCTTTCCTCGTATTTTGCTACGAGTTCCGGTTCCGGTTGTATTCTTTCTTTTATTTTTATTATGGACTTTGTAGCAGCTTCAACACTTTCGTATTCATTGCAGCCTACCGCCGCAAGTATGGCCGCTCCAAATCCCGGACCTTCTTCACTGACAGGTACTTCCACTTCCACATTCATGATATTAGCCACCAGCTTTTTCCAAAGTGCACTCTTTGCACCTCCGCCGCATATCATGGTTTTCTTTATCTCTATACCCAGGCTTCTTGCCACCTCAAGTGAATCTCTAAGAGCAAAAGTAACACCCTCAAGTATTGCAAGTGTCATATCTTCTCTTCTTGTATCCATACTCATTCCGATAAATGTACCCCTTGCCGCAGGATCGTTGTGAGGTGAACGCTCACCCATAAGATATGGCAAAAAGAACACCTTATTTTCTCCAAGATTATCTATATTTTCCTGCTCTTTTGAAAAATCCTTTGTCTTTAATATATCTTCCATCCACCATTTATTACATGAAGCCGCACTGAGCATACATCCCATAAGATGATACTTTCCGTCCGAGTGATCGAAGGAATGTAGGGCATTGTACTTATCCACTCCGAAGTTTTGGCTGGATATAAATATGGTTCCGGAAGTTCCCAAAGAAATATTGCATGCACCTTCACCCACCGTAGCGGTACCTATAGCCGCAGCCGCATTATCTCCTGCTCCTGCGATTATCTTTATATCCTCATTCAGTCCGAGTTCTTTTGCAAGCTCAGGTTTTATATCTCCTACCACCTCAAAGCTCTCAAAAAGTTTTGGAAGCATATTTTCTGAAATACCGCATATTTCAATCATTTCGGATGACCATTTTTTGTTTTTTACATCCAAAAGCAGCATACCCGAAGCATCCGAATAATCTGTAGCAAAGCTTCCGCTAAGCATATAGCTGATATAATCCTTCGGAAGCATTATTTTTGAAATTTTTGCAAAAATCTCAGGCTCATTATTCTTTACCCAAAGTATCTTAGGTGCGGTAAATCCTGCAAATGCAATATTTGCCGTAAGTTTGGAAAGTTTTTCCTTTCCGATAACATTGTTTAAATAGTCTGTTTCCTCAGTACTTCTGCCGTCATTCCAGAGTATTGCAGGCCTTAGCACATTGTCATCCTTATCAAGAATAACAAGTCCATGCATCTGTCCTCCGAAACTGATACCTGCTATCTTCTCTTTTGCACCTTCACAAATTTCCTTTAATCCTTCTTTTACCGCTATAAACCAGTCTTCGGGCTTTTGCTCGCTCCATCCTGAATGTGGGAAGTATAGAGGATACTCCTTTGATACGGATTTTACAAGTTCACCTTTACTGTTAATCATCACAAGCTTTAGGGCCGAAGTACCCAAATCAACACCAATATAATACATACACGTCTCCATAAATTAAAAGTTTATTCTACTATCTATTACATTAAGATTCTACTCTTACCTTGTCAATTGTATTCTTGCTCTTTTTATTGATAAAGTTGCTATCCGGTTTTATGTCTGTTTTGATTTTTTAAATCTTTTCGGTAAATGCAACTTAAATACCGAATCCACAAAGAATATGGCAAGGGCTATGGACCCCGCAATTTTCAATGCTTCGTTCATATAGGTACTCAGATATGACGACTCCCTTATAAAGGCATAAGCACATCTGTATATTGAGCCTCCGGGCACTATCGGCAGTATTCCCGGTATAAGGAAATTACTTACCGGTGCTTTTAAAACTCTGGCAAGTATATGTGACATTGTTGCAATACAAAGTGCTGAAACGAGTGCCGCTATTTCCACTCTGTGTGCAACCATATCCATCAAAAGATATACGGCCCAGCCAACCATTCCGGTCATTCCTGCCTGTACCATGTATTTTTTCGGCAGCTCTATCATGATACAAAAAGCCACCACTGCAATAAATGCACCAATTATCTTAAACAACATATCCGCCTCACAAAATCACATATGCCAGTGCCACGCCTACGGCAACAGCAAAGGCCACAACACCTGTCTCAAGCATTCTACTGACACCTGCGGTATAATCACCGTTTAGAGTATCTCTCATCGCTGTGGTAAAAATAACTCCGGGTACTATCGGCATTATTCCGCCTATTATGACAAGATCGATATTCATATTTGCAAATACAAATCTTTGAAATCCCACCGCTGTCAAAGCCATGGACAGTGTGGAAATCATATTCAGGAAAAATGAGTTGAATCCGAAAGGAACCAGTGCCCACTGTGTAATTGCCATTGCAAGTCCCGCAACTCCGGCCACCATGCAGTCGGTAAAATCTCCGCCAAGCATCATGGTGAAAAAAAGTGCCACTCCTACAAAGGAAAGTCCGTATAAAATACCTGTAAACTGTCTTACATCCTTTATCTTTTTTATTTCGGAATACGCCTCATATATATCCATTTTCCCTGCACTCAAGGCTCTTGATACATTGTTTATCAGATATATTCTGTTGATATTTGTAGTTCTTTCAGGTACTCTTTTTGACATCGTAATAAGTCCTTCATCACTGTCCAAAGTCAAGGTAATACCTGTTGCCAGAACAAATGCAGTATGTGATTCACATTTTGAATAGTCGAGTATCCTGTTCATCGTATCTTCCACTCTGCTGATCTCCGCTCCGGCTATGAGCATAGTCTCACCTGCAAGCATGGCTGTCTCCGCCACCACTCTTTCCAGGCTTTTTGACACATTTTTTTTGTCTGCCACTTCCTCTTCTCCAATTTATTATTTTTATAAGTTTGCTCTGAGCTCACTTATCTTATCTCGCAATAGTGCCGCATTTTCAAAATCCAGCTCCGCAGCGGCTCTAAACATTTTCTTTTCAAGCTCTTTTATAAGCTTGTTTATCTCCGCTTTATCCATGGATTCCACATCCTTATCAATAGTTGATACACTCTCGGCAGCCTTTGATATCGCTATCAGATCCCTTACCGCCTTCTTTATTGTGGTAGGTGTGATACCATGCTCTTTATTGTAGGCTTCCTGTATGCCTCTTCTTCTGTAGGTCTCATCTATTGCAGCCTTCATGGAATCCGTCATATTGTCGGCATACATTATTACATGTCCGTCCGCATTTCTTGCGGCTCTTCCTATGGTCTGAATAAGTGAGGTCTCACTTCTAAGGAAACCTTCTTTATCCGCATCAAGTATCGCCACCAGGGTAATCTCAGGTATATCAAGTCCCTCACGCAAAAGATTGATACCTACAAGTACGTCAAATTTATCAAGTCTCATGTCCCTGATAATCTCCGCTCTCTCTAATGTATCAATATCCGAATGCAGGTATCTTACTCTGATACCGACTTCCTTCATATATTCGGTAAGATCCTCCGCCATTCTCTTTGTGAGAGTGGTGATAAGTATCTTGTTCTTTTTTTCTATTTCTTTGTTTACTTCGGAAATCAAATCATCTATCTGACCTTCTACAGGTCTTACACTTATAGGCGGATCCAAAAGTCCTGTAGGTCTTATGATCTGCTCCGTTCTAAACATTTCATGCTCTTTTTCATATACACTTGGTGTAGCGGATACAAAAAGCATTTGATCTATCTTTGATTCAAACTCCGAAAATTCCAGAGGTCTGTTATCAAGTGCCGAAGGCAGTCTGAAACCGTAGTTTACCAAAGTGGTCTTTCTTGATCTGTCACCTGCATACATTCCTCTAACCTGCGGAATGGTAATATGGGACTCGTCTACGATTATAAGAAATTCATCTTTAAAATAATCTATCAATGTATAGGGAGGTTCTCCCGGTGCCGAACCTGTAAGATGTCTTGAGTAGTTTTCTATCCCTGAGCAAAATCCGGTCTCTCTCATCATCTCCACATCAAAATGAGTTCGTTCATCTATTCTTTGAGCTTCTATAAGCTTATCCTCCGATTTGAAGAACTTTACTCTCTCTTCACACTCTTCCAGAATATTTTGTGTGGCAATCATCATCTTTTCAGGTGCCACCACATAGTGAGATGCCGGAAAGATGACCGCATGTGAAAGTTCGGCCAAGATATTTCCTGTCAGTGTATCTATCTCAAGTATTCTGTCCACTTCATCACCGAAGAACTCAAATCTTAATGCTGTGGATGTGGATGCCGCCGGAAATACTTCAAGCACATCTCCACGCACACGAAAAGTACCACGATGAAAGTCCATATCGTTTCTGTCATACTGCATATCTATCAGCTTTCTTATGACATCATCTCTGTCTCTTTCCATTCCCGGTCTTAATGATACTACCATCTCCTGATAGTCTATCGGGCTACCAAGTCCGTATATGCATGACACCGAGGCCACTATTATCACATCTTTTCTTTCTGAAAGTGATGCTGTGGCGGAGTGTCTGAGTTTATCTATCTCGTCATTTATTGCAGAGTCTTTTTCAATATATGTGTCTGTGGAAGGCACATATGCCTCAGGCTGATAATAATCGTAATAAGAAACAAAGTATTCTACCGCATTTTCAGGAAAGAATTCTTTGAACTCTCCATAGAGCTGAGCGGCCAGAGTCTTATTATGTGCTATTATAAGTGTAGGTTTTTGCAATTTCTGAATAACATTTGCCATGGTAAATGTCTTACCGGAACCGGTCGCACCGAGCAAGGTTTGAAACTGGTTTCCTTCTTTAAATCCTTTTACCAGCGCCTCTATTGCTTGAGGCTGATCTCCTGTAGGCAAAAACTCTGAATGTAATTTAAATTCCATTATTTTTAACCTTTCTATTCTGTCGGCATTGCCAACCTGGAAAAATTATAGCATGTGAGAATATAAAAGTACAGTAAAAAGAACATTTGTTCGGAATATTTTGGACTGTTTTATGGCTCTGATATATTATAAATCAGTTTTACGGATTGCTTACCTGCAGTATTCCTGCCTGCTTTTCCAACATATTTATAAAGCTTTCCATTTGTCTGTTCACAAACTTATCTTTCTTATGCAGTACCTGATAATTCACCTTTATATGAAAATCCTTTATAGGCAATACAGCCAATGTGTTATCTCTAAGTTTCGGCTCTATCAAAAATCTGGGTAACAAAGAATAACCCATATTGTTGCACAAAAGTTTGATAATCAGATTTGTATTCTGTGATTCAATACTTGGTTTTATGCTAAGACCAAGCTCCGAGAGTTTACTCTCAAAAATATATCTGTAGCTTGCATTTTTCTCCGTAAGTATACAGGGATAATTTAGGACCTCTGAAAGCTCTATTTCATTTTTGCATGCCAACGGATGATTTTTTGAAGCACAAAATACCACCTCGGTCTCCATCTGTACATCCGCAACGAAATCCTTTGAAACGCTCGGTTTATCAAGTAACAGCATTATATCTATATTATTATGTTTTATTCCCTCAAACAGCTCTGACGGAGTACACACCTTTACTTCTACCGAAACATTCGGATTCTTCTCATAAAACTCTGCCAAAACCTGTGGAAATAATGTGTCGCAAATGGAATCTATTGTTCCTATTCGAAGTTCGCCTGTCAGCATATCATCCGTTCTTATTAGTGACTCTTTTGCCTCTTCATTGAGCATAAGTATCTTCTCGGCATATGGATAAAACTGTTTTCCGTGATCTGTAAGTCGCACCTGCTTACCGAGTCTGTCAAAAAGTCTCATCCCAAGGTCAACCTCGAGTTGTTGTATCTGTATCGATACAGCTGCCGGTGAATACCCAAGCATCATTGAGGCTTTGTAAAAACTCCCCGATTCCGCTATTTTCACGAAGGTATTCAGCTTCTTTAAATCTAAAAAATTTTCCATAACTTCCCCTTTATATGGTTGGTAAATGTTTTTGTAGTCCCACAGCATATTAAATATATTTAACTAATTATATTTATTTTTTTTGAATTATATATTTAATTTTTTAAGATTTACAATTTACACATAGACCTACTATACTATATATACATAATATTTACCATAATAATATTTAATAAAACAAGCTGTTTGGGGGTGTGTTTAGTTTAATGAAAAAGGATGATATCAGGTACAGGACTTATGTCCGAATATTAAAGGAAGAGCTTGTACCGGCTATGGGATGTACGGAACCCATAGCGCTGGCTTATGCGGCTGCAAAGGCAAGGGAAGTGCTTGGCAAATTGCCTAAAAAAGTGCTTGTGGAGACCAGCGGAAGTATAATCAAAAATGTAAAGAGTGTGATTGTTCCAAATACCGGACATCTGAAAGGAATACCTGCTGCGGTGGCGGCCGGTATAGTTGCAGGCGATGCCGATAGAAAACTTGAAGTTATTTCAGATGTGGATGACAACAAAAAATGTGAAATTGCAAATTTTATGGATAATATAGAAATTGATGTAATTCCTCTTGATATCGGCTATGTATTTGATCTTATTATTACACTTTTTACTGATGATGAGTATGTAAAGATTCGTATTACAAATCAACATACAAATATAGTGCTTATTGAAAAGAATAATGATATAATTTTTAAAGCTGAAATAGAAAATAACGCTACATCCACGAGTGCGGATAAAGATCTGCTCAATATGGATGATATCTGGGATTTTATAAACTCACTGGATATTTCGGACGTGAAAGAAACTCTTGACAGACAGATATATTATAATACTTCGATATCTGAAGAAGGCCTTTTGGGAAATTACGGTGCGAATATAGGTTCTGTGCTGCTTGATACCTATGGCAATGATATAAAGGTAAGGGCAAAAGCAAAAGCCGCCGCAGGCTCGGATGCCAGAATGAACGGTTGTGAGCTTCCTGTTATTATAAACTCCGGAAGCGGTAATCAAGGTATCACCTGTTCAATTCCTGTTATCGAGTATGCCAAAGAATTAAAAGCATCAAAGGAAAAGCTTTATCGTGCACTTGCACTTTCAAATCTTACTTCCATACATCAAAAACATGGCATAGGTACACTGTCAGCCTACTGCGGTGCTGTAAGTGCAGGAGCAGGTGCAGGTGCAGGAATTGCCTATCTTACGGAAGGCAGTCTTGAAGCTGTGGAACACACCGTTGTAAATACTTTGGCTATAGTATCGGGTATTATGTGTGACGGAGCAAAGGCATCATGTGCGGCCAAGATAGCCTCTTCAGTGGATGCGGCTATTATGGGACTTAGCATGTATAGAGACGGCCAGGCTTTCCATGGCGGTGACGGTATTGTAATGAACAATATTGAAGAGACTATCAAGGGAATTTCAAAGATAGGCAAGGACGGAATGAGAGAAACAAACAATGAGATTATAAAACTTATGGTGGAAAACCATTAAATCTTTAGGAGGATTTTGATATGAAAAAGAATAGTATTTTAAACAGTCTGCCTTTCAGGCTGTTGCTTGCACTTGTAATAGGTATTGCTGTAGGGCTTTTCCTCAACAAAAATGATACAGGTGCCGTTTCTGTAGCACTGCTTAATATAATTGTGACTGTTAAGTATATTGTAGGGCAATTTATAGGATTTTGTATTCCGCTTATTATTATAGGTTTTATTGCCCCTTCAATTACAAGACTTGGCAGCAATGCGTCAAGAATACTTATAGTTGCTCTTATAATAGCCTATGTTTCTTCAATCGGTGCGGCATTCTTTGCTACAGCCTCAGGATTTTTGATCCTTCCTCATATGAGTCTGGCACCTGAAGTTGAAGGTCTTAAGGAATTACCTCAGCTTGTATTCCAGCTTTCCATACCGGCTATAATGCCTGTTATGAGTGCTCTTTTCTTCTCTGTAATGGTTGGATTGGCTGCAGCATGGAACAGAAGCGAACTTATTACCGGTGTTTTGGAGGAATTCCAAAAGGTTGTACTCAGCATAGTAACAAGATTTGTTATTCCTGTTCTTCCTGTTCTTATCGGTACTACTTTTGCAACTCTCGCATATGAGGGAAGTATAACAAAACAATTGCCTGTGTTCCTTGTTATTATCATTATGGTAATGATAGGTCACTATATATGGTTGGCACTTCTTTATCTTATCGCAGGTGCTTATGCAGGTGCAAATCCTTTGGATATAATAAGAAACTACGGACCTGCATACATGACTGCGGTAGGTACCATGTCAAGTGCCGCTACACTTTCAGTTGCTCTGGAATGTGCCAAGAAATCGGAACCGCCTCTTCGTGAAGATATGGTAAATTTCGGTATTCCGCTGTTTGCAAATATCCACCTTTGCGGCTCTGTTATGACTGAGACATTCTTTGTTATGGTAGTTTCAAAAATGCTTTACGGAGAATTCCCTTCTCCTGCAAAGATGATTTTATTCTGCCTTCTCCTTGGTGTATTTGCAATAGGTGCACCGGGAGTTCCGGGAGGTACAGTAATGGCTTCACTCGGTCTTATAACCGGAGTTCTTATGTTTGACGAGACAGGAACCGCTCTCATGCTTACCATTTTTGCCCTACAAGATTCATTTGGTACAGCTTGTAATGTAACAGGTGACGGTGCTCTGACGCTTATACTTACAGGGTATGCAAAAAAGAATAAGATAGAACCCCAAAAGCTTGGAAATATATTGGAGTAAACTAAAATATTTAAGTAAACTAAAAAATGGCTATCACTTATAGAAGCAGATTCATAAAGTGATAACCATTTTTTTATATATTTCATACGAAGTTATTGCCTATACTTTATTATTATAGTATATATTAAGTGTATCAAACTGATTATTAATTATATGAACTCTAACCGGATAAATTTACTTTTACCGGACATCATATAATTTTCTTGTGTACGAAAGGAAAAATGTTATGAGAAAAAATAAATACTTGCTGCACATTATAATTGCACTTACCGTTACAGCCTCTGTAGGTATTACAGCCTGTAAAAGTTCAACTGATGAGACAAAGATAAGTGCCGATGATTCAACTTCCTCTGTAGCAGAAGAAAATAAAGAATTGGAATCCCCAAAAAACACAAGGGATATTGACTATAAGAGTTTGACGGTAGATGATCTGACAAAAAACTTAATCGGTAAGAATGAACTTACAGATGAAGAATTTTTAGAGTTGGTATCAACTTACAGATATGTCCCCATTACTGAAGATTTAAATCTTGAAGACGGAAGCGTTACACAGCAGGCATTTTCATTGTTGGATGATAAGAATGTTAAGTATATTGCAAGCCAAAATGTACTAAAAACCTTGATAAAAAGTGAATATCCTCAACTTAGGGGTATTGCATGTGAGCTGATGGATGAATTTAACGGAGCAAAAGAGGAAAACATAGACTTGGTGAAAGAAATCCTAAAGACAGAAACAGAGCCATATGTACTTAGAAGAGCTGTAAGTGTAGTAGCATATAAAGCCGGAGAGGATCCCGAAATTGCAAAGTTCCTTCTTGATATGGCTAAAAATGAGAATCCCGGAGTAAGAGAAAGAGCAGCCTATTGGTTATGCATCGGTTCTAATAAGGACATAGAAGGAGCGCAAGATCTGGTTTTTGAACTTATGCAGGACGAGAATAAAGAAGTTATGAGAACCGCATGTGAAAAAAGCGGAGTGTTTAGAGATAATACAAAAATCACGGAGTATTTAAAAACAATACTTCTTGATGACAGTAAATACGAGCTTCATGGTATCTGTGGAAAAGCTCTTATAGACATGTGGCTTAATCCTACTTATATGAACGGTCATAATGAAACTGCTTATAATGCGACTGTTGAATATATTGAAAAGACATCAAGAAATGAAAATATACCTGAATTTACAGTGCTTAATTATTTGAGTGGAATATCTGATACGGGTTTTGAAGAATGGAAAGCACAAAATCCGTACTACAATAAGGATAAAATAATAGCTGCAATGATAGAAATTATTAAGGATCCTAATGCAAACAGTTTGGCACGTGCTTCTGCTATTGAAGTAATACATGCTCATGGAAAAAAAGAAGCCCTGGAATCTATAAAATCTGTAATCGAAGCTTTGACGGACAAAGATGCCTCATTTATAAAGGATGTTTTTTCTAAAGAGCTTACAAAATAAATCATAAACGCGACAAGGGTAAATAAAACTCAAGTCGCATTTTTTTAGCTTTATATTTCAACAGTTTTATTTAAATAATTAAAAATATCTTAGTGTAATATAAATCTCTAATTCTCTTTATTATTGTAAATCCACTTCAGTACCGCCATAGATATAATAATTGTATATCCTATAAAGCTTAATCTGTCCGGTATCTGACCTACAAATACAAATCCTAAAAGTGCCGAATATATAACCTGTGTATAGTCATATACCGATATTTCCTTTGCCGGAGCATATGTATAGGCTTTTGTAATGCAAATCTGTCCCACCATTGCGGAAAATCCCGAACCCATAAGCATTATAAACTGTATAAAGCTTGGGATGATAAAATCTATAGCCATAAGCGGTATACAGCATATGCTTGAAAAAACCGAGAATGAAAATACTATGAACATTCCCTTCACACCGCTACCGGTCATCTTTCTCACCAAAGCATATGCAATGCCCGCCATAAGTCCGCCCATGACTCCTATCATAGCTACTACAAATGCAAAATTTGCACTTGGCTTTACTACAAATATCGCGCCTATAAATGCTACTACCGTAGTTAGAATATCCATCATAACCGGTTTTTCTTGTAAAATTATAAAACTTATCAGTATTGCAAAAAAAGGACTAAGTTTATTCAATATAGAGGCATCTGCTATATTCATATGGTCAATTGCATAGAAGTTACAGATAACACCGATAAATCCACAGGTTGACCTGATAAATAATAAAATCCAATTTTTTCTTCCTATATTTTCCCACTTATAACCGCTTTTTATAAGCATAAAGAATGCTACAAAGGCTGCAATCAGATTTCTGAAAAACACCTTTTCAAATGTGGGCAGTTCTCCCGCCATTCGCACAAAGAGTCCCATCAGGGAAAAACCGAATGCAGCTCCAAGTATGTACAATATTCCTATCTTTTTATTATATTTATTCATAATGAAATTTTTCTCTTATCTCTTTTTCTCTAAATACTTCTCTTAATACATTTATGCAATATAAAAATCCGGGTATAAGAAACATATCCGCAACTATCCATGCCAGAGGTGATGCCATACATGCCGCCACAAAACCAAGATGTGGAACTGCCACAAAACCTATAAAGCCTCTGGCAAACATCTCACATACTCCCGACAATATGGCAAACATAGGAAATCCCATACCTTGAATGGAGTTTCTCCATACATTAACAAAGATAAGTGCAAAATAAAATCCTGAATTCCACAAGAGGAATATCCTTGCCCTTTCTATTACATCCGTCTTTGTTGCATCAATGAAAAACTTGGGCAATTCTCCACCGATAAATATCATTAAAACAAATACTATTGCAGAATATATTATTCCTATTATTGTAGCTACTCTTACACCTTCCTTTACTCTTTCAAGCTTTCCGGCACCTACATTTTGTCCGCAATAAGTAGCCATGGTCGCCCCAAGAGCATCTGTTACAGCCACACAGAAGCTGCTTATCTTACTGCCTGCCGTTACCGCGGCTACAACCACAGCTCCCAGTCCGTTTACTGCAGCCTGCAATATTACAGAGCCTATGGCGGTGATTGAATACTGCAATCCCATAGGGATGCCCATGGACAATAATATCTTTATATGCCTTGAGGATACTCTGCCCTCTCCCGATTTAAGCTTTAATATATGAAACCTTTTAACCATAAATATCACACATAGTATTCCCGATACCAGCTGTGATATAACTGTTGCATAGGCAGGTCCTGCCACTCCAAGTCCCATAAACTGTATTGATACAATATCCAGCACTATATTAAGCAATGCCGCCACTATAAGAAAATACAGCGGAGTCCTTGAATCTCCCAATGCTCTTATAATACTTGCCGTCAAATTATAAAGATACATTACAGGAATGCCTGCAAATATAACAATAATATATATATAGGCTTCGTCCAGAATTTCTGCGGGTGTATTTGTAACTACAAGTATTAACCTTGTAAGCAGACAGACTATTGCAGTAAGAACTACGGAGAAAAATATTCCCATATATACCGCATTCATAGTGAATCTTCTCATCTCACTATAGTCTTTTGCACCGAATTTTTGTGCTATAGGTATGGAAAACCCTGCCGTATTTCCAATAACAAAGCCGTTTACCATGAAAAAGATGGCACCTGTGGAACCCACAGCTGCCAATGAATTAACACCCAGATACTTACCTACCATTACCGCATCCACCATACTGTAGAACTGCTGGAATAATGTTCCTATAAGCATGGGTATAGCAAATGCCAATATAAGTTTTAAAGGTTTTCCACAGGTCATATCTGTGATTCCCTGTGATTTCTTTTGTATATTTTCTTCCATAATTACCTCAAAACAGCATTTACATTTCGTCAATACTCTTGTTTAAAACCAATTTCAGTTTTTCCATACTGTTATTTAATATAAGTTCCTGTGGGAAATCCATTTCTCTCAATAATATATCGCAATTTCTGAAATCACCTACCGAATCGGCATAATGACTGTCCGTATTGCATATGACATTTGTACCGTACTTTCTTGCGGCTTCAAGCATCTTTATGGCATTTTCTCTTCCGTTTTGTCTGGCCGAACTTGGATTTAGAGATGAATTGTTAAGCTCCAGAACTATTCCTCTTTTCTTTGCCTCTTTTGCAAGCTCATCATGATCTATCGGGTATCTTCCGTCATCCGGATGTCCTATAATCTTTACAAAGCGATTTGACATTGCACCGAAGTATGCATCCATATTCTCCTGTAAGGTTCCCGGATTTATGCAAATGGTATGTAGACTGGCTATAACATAATCAAGTCTTCCAAGAACATTATTATCTATATCCAGATTGCCCTTAAAATCTATTATATTTGCCTCCACTCCTCTCAAAATCAAGACATCCTTAAACCTTCTCGGAATTACTTTGAAATTCATAAAGTAGATGTTTTTGCATGAACCAGGTACAGCCTCACTGTGATCTGAAAAGCCATATGCCAAAAGTCCTTTTGCAGCCGCTTCTTCCATATTTTCTTTCAATGTGGAGTATGCATGACCGCTGGCGATTGTATGCGTATGCAAATCAAATAAAAAGTCCATATTATTTCTTAAAAAGGTCTCCAATCTTGTCCATAGCGCTTGAGATTCCTACTTTAGCTATCTGTGTCTTTACACCTGCAACAACAGAATCAAGCTGACCGTCAGGTATATCGATACCTGTAAGTCCTTCTATTGTCTTCTCAGGATCCTTTGCAAGGTTTGATAAAAGTTCAGGATCCGCCTTTGCCTTGTTTATTATATCTGTTACTATTTTTGTGATATCCATATTTTCTCCTTTTTGTACAACTAAAGCCAAGATTATATAAAGTATCTTGGCTCCGGTTAAATATATTATTGATTTATATTAGTTTCCTGACATCTGCTTTGCAACTTCTTCTGCAAAGTTCTCGCTCTTCTTCTCAAGGCCTTCACCTGTCTCGAATCTGACAAATCCCTTGATAGAAATGTTTGCATTGTTTGCCTTAGCAACTTCTGCAACATAAGCAGCTACAGACTGCTTGCCGTCTGCCGCCTTAACATACTGCTGGTCAAGAAGACAAATCTCTTTAAGCTCCTTCTTAATTCTACCCTCGATCATTCCCATGATAACCTTCTCAGGCTTTGAAGCCTCCTTAGGATCGTTCTTGATCTGAGCTAAGAGAATCTCTCTCTCCTTTGCAAGGTACTCTGCATCAACTTCCTTGTCTGAAGTATACTTCGGATGAAGTGCTGCAACCTGCATTGCAACATTCTTAGCCATCTCTTTGATTTCATCGTTTACAACATCAGTTGTAACATCTACAAGAACACCGATCTTTCCACCGGCATGAATGTATGAAACTACACAACCGGCATTCTCTTCTATCTTCTCAAATCTTCTGATAGACATGTTCTCGCCGATGATTGAGATCATGCTTGAGAGCTTCTCAGCTACTGTAAGGCTTGGATCAAGATCCCACTTCTCATTCAAGAACTCTTCTGTATTGCTTGCAGTTGTCTTTAATGCCTGTGCTGCAACCTCTGCAACATAAGTTCTGAACTTCTCATTCTTAGCAACGAAGTCTGTCTCTGCATTAACCTCAAGTACAACCGCTTTCTTAGCATCATCGCTTACACAAACATCTACGATACCTTCAGCTGCTATACGACCTGCCTTCTTCTGTGCTCCTGCAAGTCCCTTCTCACGAAGGAAGTCAACTGCCGCATCCATATCTCCATCAGTTGCAGCGAGGGCCTTCTTACAGTCCATCATTCCTGCGCCTGTCATCTCTCTTAACTCTTTTACCATTGCTGCTGTTACTGCTGCCATTGTAAAACCTCCTAAACATTTATAAATATGACAAGTTGCAAAGCGGTAAAAACCCTCTTTGCAACCCGTCTATAACTCAAATCTCTTTAAAATTAGAACTGTCTGTCGTCCAATTCTTCCTTATCAGGTGCAAATGTCTCACCCTCAAGTGAATCATCGGCAACGTCTTCTGATGTTGAAAGGATCTCACCCTGATTTGCCTCGATAACTGCATCTGCCATCTTAGCTACGATAAGCTTTACAGCACGGATAGCATCATCATTTCCCGGGATAAGGTAATCAAGCTCATCAGGATCACAGTTTGTATCACAGATACCGATAAGTGGAATACCTAAAGTATGAGCCTCCTGAACACAGATTCTCTCCTTCTTTGGATCTATAATAAATATAGCGTCAGGAATGTTCTTCATATCCTTGATACCGCCGAGGTTCTTCTCAAGCTTCTCCCATTCCTTCTTTAACTGGATAACTTCCTTCTTTGGAAGTAAATCAAATGTACCGTCTTCGCTCATCTCTTCCAACTGACGAAGTCTCTTGATTCTTGACTGGATTGTCTTAAAGTTTGTAAGCATTCCACCAAGCCATCTCTCGTTTACATAGTACATTCCGCAACGCTCTGCCTCTTCCTTGATAGCATCCTGTGCCTGCTTCTTTGTTCCTACGAAAAGGATCTTTCCACCATCCTTAGCTATGTCTGACATAGCATTGTATGCTGTATCAACCATACCTACACTCTGCTGAAGATCGATAATATGGATACCGTTTCTCTCTGTGTAGATATATGGAGCCATCTTAGGGTTCCATCTTCTTGTCTGATGTCCGAAGTGAACACCTGCCTCAAGTAACTGTTTCATTGAAATAACACTCATTGTTTTTCTCCTTTGGTTTTTCTTCCATCAAGCTTAAGAAAAGGACCTATGGCACCTCTTTCCCTATTCACTTGATGTGCTTATTTAGCTATAAAATTCTATCATAATATTCATCAGATTGCAACTCTTCTTTTTTATTACCATGATACAAAACCAGACATAATATAAATCCCGCCGCGGCACCTGCCACATGTGCAGCATTGTCCACACCTGTAGTCCTGAATCCTGTATAAAGCATAAGTGCAAGAGAGATTGCTATCTGTTGTACACTCAAATCCTTTATTCTTCCTCTGTTTACAAGTAAAGCATATAAAAGCGCTCCCACTATACCGAATATCGCACCTGAAGCACCTGCACTTACAGCCACATCACCTGTATAATTCTGAAACCAGTCAGAACCTATATTTGCAAGTATACCTGAGAGCATATATATAATGAAGAATCTCACATGCCCCAGTATATCCTCAAGTTTTCCTCCAAGAAGTACCAAAATAAGCATATTATTGACGATATGTTCTATTCCGAAATGCATAAACATGGAAGTTACAAGTCTGTAATGCTCACCGTTTTTAATGTTCTCCGGAAAAGCCGCACCGTATTTGAGCATAACCATGGTACTTTCCGAGCCTCCATGGGTTTCAAGAAAAATGAAATATATAATATTTACAATGATAATGCCGATCGCAACATAATTTTTCTTACCTATTCCAAGTTCCATTATCTTATACACTCTGCTATTTTCTTTGCTGTCTCTTTTTGTACTTCCTTATCCGACTGTCCCGGTACCCAACTTACAATACTTGAAGCGTCATCATATCTCGGTATAAGATGTATATGACAGTGGAAAACCGTCTGACCTGCGCTCTCCCCTGTATTTGCCAGTGTGTTAAATCCTGTAGCTCCAAGAGCCGCCATAGATGCCTTACCCAGTTTTGCAGCCAAAACAATTGCCTTTCCGGCTATATCCTCACCAAGTTCCGTGATATCTCTTGCATGTGTCTTCGGCAATATAAGCATATGTCCCTTGCTTGCAGGTGATAAATCAAGTATCACCTTAAAATTGTCGTCTTCAAAAACTGTATCTGAAGGAATCTCCCCGTTGGCTATTTTACAAAAAATACAATCCATATTTACCTCACTTTAATCATTATTAGTCCACTCAGGTTCCTGCGGTGTTTCAAAAGTTCCCTTTATATTTGTATCACCGTCTATTGCCACAAGTACTCCTACCGAATTGGTCTTATACTCCACCTTGTCTGCATCTTTTACTTTTCCGTTTGATACTATCTTACCTGATGAGTTCACCACATAGTTTGTAGTACCGCTTCCGCTCTCATTCGGCACTGCAAAAACCTGATACTTTAAGGAATCATTTGCTTTTACAAGTCTTCCCTTGTAGTAAAGCTTGTGGTCCTTTGTGCCTGTCAGCCCCTTACCTGTTGAAGTCTGGAAAAAATACTCCTCCGACTTGCCGGTTCCGTCCTTTATCGTTTGCTTACCTTTCATAAGATAGCATTGTGACTCATTTCCGAAATAGTATGCCGAATATGTATTCCCCTGGTAAACCTTTTGAATACCGTATACAGGTGTGCCGTTTTTATTAAACAGATACTGATTTCCCTTTATTTTTTGCAAATCACTTGCATACAATTTTTCATTCTTTGATGCAACAGGCTCCCCTGTAGATGAAAAGTAGAACCATTCAACAGTATGATTGTACTCTCCTAGGAGCTCCTCAGGCGGTTCTATGGAATACCAGCCTGTTCTTAGAGTTCCGTCCTCATTCATATACTTGAAATTTTTGATGGTAGGATTTGAACCTCCGGAAGTCTGTACCCAGCCTGTAACAAGCTCTCCGTTCTCATTGAAAGCATATCTTACACCGTCTATCTTCTTCTCACCGAATTTTGATCCGTTTGTCAGTACGGGTTTAAACTTCTTTCCTGTATTTGTAAAGTAGAACCACTTTTCATTCGAGGATGAATTCGGCCCTGTTCCTCTTTCTCCCTCATCATTTGGCGGCATAAGTTTATACCAGCCGGTCACCATGGTTCCGTCACTTTTTATATAGTAGTTGTCATCAAGTATCCACCCGGTAAGCATCTTTCCGTCTTCATCAAAGTAATAATATTGATTGTTTATGCTCTTCCAATTGCCTTTGACCGCCTTACCTCCGGCCTGAAAATAAGCCCAGTAATCCTCACCTCTGTCCTTTAGTTTTCTCCAGCCTTCCACTATAAGCCCCTGATTGTCAACATAGTATTTGTCATCGTCCACCCAGCTGTCAGTTGCCATAACGCCTGCATCATTTAAATAACGCCATTTGTCATCTGCACCTTTTCTCCACTCATTTGTTATTTTATTATTATTTTTGTCCAGGTAAGTCCAGTCTGAACCGGATTTTACCCAGCCTTCGGCATATGCACTTAAAGGCGTTACCAAAAGTAAACCTAAAGCCAAAACCGGTAAAAGTATTTTCTTTTTCATATTCTACTCCATATAGTTTATGCTCGTTAAAGTTTATTTAATTCCATACACTCTTTTGTATCATATATTATACACTACAAGGTTGTATTTTTCATTACATTTACCTTAACTAACGCAAAAAACCCGTCTCTGTCTTAGACAAAAACGGGTTTTGTTATATTTTTTGTAAATTTTATTCTACAACGTAAGGAAGAAGAGCTATATGTCTAGCCTTCTTGATAGCTACTGTGATTTCTCTCTGATGCTTAGCACAGCTTCCTGAAATTCTTCTTGGAAGGATTTTTCCTCTCTCTGAAATATATTTTCTAAGAGTTGCCACATCTTTATAATCAATAGCCTTTTCCTTATCACTACAGAATGCACAAACTTTCTTTCTCCTGCGTAATCCGTTAGCAGGTCTTCTTCTAGAGCCTTCTGCTCTGTCAGCCTTGTTAAATGCCATGATAAAGTCCCCTTTCTTAATTTTAACCTAGTTAAATGGTAGACCCTCGTCATCAACTCCGTCCGGAATATTCATAAATCCGTCTGTACTCGCTGATGCCGGTGACGGTCTTGTAGAAGCCTGATAGCTGCTTGAGCCATCGCTTGCTCCCTTACTGTCTGCAAATTCCTGAGTATCTATAATGACCTCAGTTGTATAAACTTTTTGACCTTCTTTGTTGGTATAACTTCCTGTCTGAATACGACCTGAAACCAATACTCTCATTCCCTGTCTAAAATATCTCTCTGCAAATTCGCCGGCTTTATCAAATGCAACACATGGTATAAAGTCTGCGTTCTGCTCAGATGGGTCTCCACGTTTGAAACCTCTGTCTACC
Organism: Lachnoanaerobaculum sp. MSX33; assembly: GCF_000512995.1. Classification (NCBI taxonomy): domain Bacteria; kingdom Bacillati; phylum Bacillota; class Clostridia; order Lachnospirales; family Lachnospiraceae; genus Lachnoanaerobaculum; species Lachnoanaerobaculum sp. MSX33. The sequence continues at coordinate 24,672 of NZ_AZXX01000054.1, forward strand.
GCAAGTGTATATCTTGCAATTGCCATAGATCTCTCACCACTTGAATATCTTACTTCCGGGTCTCTTGTTAGTCTGCCCATTAATATGGCTCTGTTCATACAATCTCTCCTTTATATTAAGCTTACTGCTTAACGACTAGGTATCTCACAACTGATTCCATGATACGAACATTTGCCTCTAACTCGTTAGGACAATTGTTATCCTCTGACTGGAACTTAATGAAATAGTAGAATCCTTCTTTTTGTTTGTTGATGTCATAGGCAAATCTCTTCTTACCCCAATCATCGACATTTACAATGCTTCCACCAAATCTTGTGATGTAGTTTTGAACTTTCTCCAGAGCTTCCGCTCTTGCATCATCTTCAAGCTTACCATTAAGCACTAATGCTAATTCATATGTACTTGTCATTTCTTACCTCCTCTTGGTCTCTGGCCTTTGATATCGATATCAAAAGCAAGGATTATGTGTCACAGTACTTAATAATATCATAGTTCGATTTTTATTGCAAGCGATAAATCATTATCTTTTTGCTTTGTTTTTTTGATACTCCGAAGGACTTAAAGAGGTGTATTTTTTAAATACGGTACAAAAATACTTGTAATCACTGAATCCTACTTTGCATGATATTTCGTATATCATAAGATCGGTTTTTTCAAGATAAGATATCGCCTTTTTTATTCTGTATTGACTCAAAAGGTCAACAAAACTTGTATTAAGCTTTGTCTTTAACTTCCTACTGATATAACTGTTACTTACCTTAAGCTCGTCCGCCACATCATTTATACTCAGCCTTTCTGTATATTTACTTTGTATAATATTATAAACCGAGCTTATAATAGCATCTGAGCTTTCTCCCGCTTTTAAAAATATTTTCCAGTCGTCTTCCTTTTCTATTATCTTATCCTTTACACTTTCCTCTATCTTTTTTTGCCTGTTCTTTTTATTTATTTTATCGGTTATTGATTTTAACAATTCTACAAGCTCGTCCTCGTCTACAGGCTTTAATAAATATCCTGACGCACCGAATTCTATTGCACTTTTGGCATAACCGAATTCCGCATAGCTGGTAAGAATTATACTGAAAAAATCCTTGCCTTGCTTTTTGGCATTTTGTATCATTTCTATTCCGGTCATCTTCGGCATCTTAATATCACTGATAACTATATCAGGATTAAGCTCAAGTATCATATCAAGCCCTTCATTGCCGTCCTTTGCAAGCCCCACTATATTACATCCGTAATCCATCCAATCAAAGGAAATAGCAAGACCGTTTCTTATAATCTCCTCATCTTCAACTATAATGATCTTATGCATATCTCACTCTCCCTATTTAAAAATTTCCGGCAACACCAAAACAACTTCCGTACCTTTACCCGTTTCACTTTTGATCTCAAGCCCGTATTCACTACCGTAGAGAAGTTCTATTCTCTTGTGTACATTGTAAAGTCCTATATGGTCCGAAAGATTGTATTTCTCCTTTAAATTAACCACCAATTCTTTTAATAAATCTTTTTCTATACCTACTCCGTCATCCCTTACTGTTACATACACTTTTCCGGATTTGATATAAGCAGATATACCAACCTTTAAAACTTCCACATCTTCACCGAATCCATATTTAACGGCATTTTCCACAATGGGCTGAATCACCATCTTCGGTACACTTACCTCTTTGACATCCTCAGAAATATTGTCATTAAACTCAAGCCTTTCACCGAATCTCACCTTCATTATCTCTATATATCTTTTGGCAAAATCAAACTCTTCCTTGAATCTGACTGTATCTACCGTATTTTGTATGCTGTATCTTAAAAGCTTTGACAAGTTTACTACCGTCTTATCTGCAACCTTCGGATTAAATTTCACCAGATATCTTATAGACTCAAGTGTATTGAATAAAAAATGCGGATTGAACTGCGATTCCATCATTTGAACTATCGCCATATTATTTTCCAGAGCCATTTTATCATGTCTTTCTATAAGATGCCTTATACTCCCAAGCATCATATTAAAAGAATGACCTATGGATTTAAACTCGTCATCAGATTCAATATTCAAATTTATATCAAGTTTTCCATCCTCTACCTGCTTTAGAGCATCTATAAGTTGATATATTATTGCAGTCTTTTTTGCCGAGAATTTACCTGCACTTGATGAAATTGCCGCCGCCATTATAATTGCTATGGCAATTATCAACAGCAGCATTATTACGCTTATATTAAGATAAGTGCTGCAATCTGTAATCACATATATCCACGTATCTGCATAATCAACCTTATTCCTTGAAATATAGATCAGTTCTCCGTCATTAAAGATCAGCCCTCTTCTGTCTCTGAAATTTTTAATAATCTTATTCCTGTCATCCACAAAACGCTTTGAATTACTAAATAGCACTCTATGAAATTTATTTACAAGCAAAACCGTACTGTTTGTATTGTTAAAAACAGCGTCAAGATTTTTAAGCTCCAACTCATATGTACAAAGCCCTGCAAATTCATTATCTCTCACAATAGGCTTTACTATAAGATATGAAGATATTGGAGGATTTTCTGTTCCGTTACCACCATAAATATATATTATACCGGGGCTCTCTCCCCAAAAGTTTGATTTGCTTCCGTCTATCTGATATTTTATGAGGTCCTTTTTATTATCACTTCTTTCCGTGCTGAATAACATATCAAACTTTTTATCAAAAATATAAAATTGTGCCTTTATATCCTTTTGATTTATGAAGTTATATACACCTTCTATTATCTCAACTTTGTATTGGTTGTTGTTTTTAAAAAGTTCTATATCAATCTCATTTGCAACATGATTTGTATTTTCAATGTAGCTGTTTAAAACAACCTCAAGCTTTTCTTTTGAGTTTAGTGAATATGTATTATTATTCCTATATATATTTACAAATGCAATTGAAATAAATCCAAGTGTACATATTATGCATAAAATAAAACAGGGTGTAAGCGCATGAACTATAAGACTCCTTTTTAACTCTTCTTTAAAACTTATCTTTTTATTCATAGCTTACACCCTTTATATCCTATATTATATTTTTATTACATTGTAACATCCTTGCTTCCGGATACCTTGAAGAATACCAGAAGTGATATTACTGTTGTCAATGTCAATATACTTGCAAGTGCCGCCGCCGGGCCGTAGCTTGCTCTTATTACTTCATTGTAAATAGCTACAGACATTGTCTTAGTCTTTGAAGTATATAACATAACTGAAGAACTCAACTCATTTATTATTGTAATCCAGCTCAAAATAGCACCGGATGCCACTCCCGGAAGCATCATCTTTGCAGTAACCTTTATAAATGATTTAGCAGGAGTATCTCCCAAACTTACAGCAGCCTCTTCCATACTTGGGCTTATCTGATAAAGTATAGCAGAGCTTGACCTCAATGTATATGCCAACCTTCTTATTACCAATGATATAATTATTATAAACGCCGTACCTGCAAGCATCAAAGGCTTATGATTAAATGCAATCAAAAGAGTTATACCGAGAACCGATCCGGGTACAATATAAGGGAACATTGCAATACTGTCTATAGCTGAAGTAAGTACACTTCTTCTTCTGACTGTAAGATATGCTATCAACATTCCCAAAGTTATAATTATTACAATTGCAAAGAAACAGAATACATATGTGTTTGTAACTGCTGCCAATGCTTTATCGGCAACCTTTTTATAGCTTCCCAATGAAAATCCGTCCACAAACACCTGCATCTTTGTCGCCTTAAATGATGTATATACCACCATAGCCTGCGGAATTATAGAAAGACCTGCAAGCAGATATATGTACACATAAATAAGTACTTTAAAGATTCCCTTCGGTTCCTTCGGCTGTATAGGTCTTATCGAACTCATTGTAAATGATTTTGTATTTATATACCACTTTTGTAAGAAGAATACCAAGGCGGTTATAATTATCATTATAGTAGCCATACAGGCCGCAAAGTTTGCAGACCCTCCCGACTCACCTACGAACTCCGAATAGACAAGAGTAGGCATAACTCTGTATCCCTCACCTATAAGTGCCGGTGTTCCGAAATCCGCCATACAGTTCATAAATACCAAAAGTGCCGCCGCAACAAGTGTCGGGGTTATAAGAGGCATAATAACCGTAAATACCTTTTTAAGTCCACCACAACCTAAACTCTCTGCCGCCTCTGAAAGGGCAACGTCTATCTTTTTTAATGCCCCCGATACATAGATATAGATAAAAGGATAGAGCTTAAGAGAGAATACAAGTAACATTCCTGCAAATCCGTATATTGAAGGCATATTTATGCCAAGTGCTTTTTCCAAAAACTTTGTAACACTTCCGTTTCTTCCAAGCAAAAGTATCCATGAATAAGCACCGATAAAGTTAGGACTCATCATTGATATAATAAACAATACCTCTAAGATTCCCTTTCCCTTTATCTTATAAAAAGACATAAAATATGCTAAAGGAACTCCTATCAAAACAGCTATTACAGTTACACTGATTGTAAGCTTAAAGGAATTTATAAGTGCACTTGTATAATATTTCTTTGAAAAGAACTGAATGTAGTTCATCAAAGACCATACACCGCTTTTACTGTCTTTAAAACCGTCTAAAAAAAGGCTTAGTAAAGGATAAATAAGGAAAATCGCAAAAACTATAATTATTAATAACGTAACTATATTCCAGAAATCTAATTTAATCTTCTTATTCAGCATACTTTACCACATCCTTTATAAGACTCTTTTCCATATCCTTTGTAAATATATTGATTTTCTTCTTGTTCGGAAGCAGTTTTATACTTTCTCCCTCATCAAATATTCTGTCCGCCTGACCGAGGTCTTGAGAGTATTCAATACTTGGCTGATTATCAAGTACCATACCGGGTGCAAACTCAAGGAAATAGTTGGTATATTTTCCAAGGAAAACTCTGCTTAGAATCTTACAATCAATTCCGGTTTCAGAAATAGAAAACTCCTCAGGTCTTACAGATATTACTACTTCTTCTCCATCCTTGGCTTCACTTGATATATTGTCCATAAATATACTGTATCCGTCATTAAATACTACTTTGTAGCCTCCATCTGCACTCTTTAGAGTTCCGTGGAAAAGATTTGAATGTCCGATAAATGTTGAAACAAATGCATCATAAGGTCTGGCATAGATATCCTGCGGACTGCCTATCTGTCTGATAATACCGTCTTTCATTACAGCTATTCTGTCCGATATCGCAAGCGCCTCTTCCTGATCATGAGTTACATATACTGTAGTTATTCCTATCTGCTTTTGTACATCTCTTATGGCACTTCTCATTTCTATTCTAAGCTTTGCATCAAGATTTGAGAGCGGCTCATCCATTAAGAGCACCTGAGGATGTATAACAATCGCTCTTGCAAGTGCAACTCTTTGTTGCTGTCCGCCTGACAACCTCTCAGGCAGCCTGTCCTGATACTCTTCTATCTTTACTATCTTGAGTATCTCATCCACTCTTTGTTTCATCTCTGCCTTAGGTACTTTTCTTATCTTAAGTCCGTACTCTACATTCTGTCTTACTGTAAGATGCGGGAAGATCGCATAACTTTGAAAAACCATTCCTATATTTCTGTTTTGTGCCGGCGTATCATTTATAACTTTATCGTCAAATGCTATTGTACCGCCCTCTATTGAGTTAAATCCCGCTATCATTCTAAGTAATGTTGTCTTTCCGCAGCCTGAAGGTCCAAGCAGTGTGAAAAACTCTCCGTTTTTTATAGTGGTGGACAGATCCGGTATTATTGTTATATCACCATATTTTTTTACAACATCTTTTACATTTATACTAACGCTCATCTTTTTCTCCTGATATATAGTTATTCTTTCCGGTTAAAGAAAGAGCTGCCGCCAACACAACTCTTACAAGCTATATCTAAGTCTCTTTAGCTTTTACTTGTATTGTTCTGTATTATGCAGCAGCTTTTCCATAATTTATTTTGTAAATATTTCTTTGAACTTATCCAACCATTCGGACTTATGCTCAGCTGTATTGGTCTCATCGTCAGTGATAACCTTGATTTCACTCATAGGCTTCATGGCATCACCTGCTTCAACGTCTTTTCTGATACTTCTACGATACTGTGTATTATTCATAAATTCCTGTGTCTCTTTACTTGTCAACCAGTCAAGGAAGATCTGAGCACTTCTCTCATTGGCACAGTTCTTTATTATATATGCACCGTCTCCTCTAAAGATAACACCTTCATTCATGTATACCACTTTTACAGGCGAACCTGCTCCTACATACTGTGCAGCACCCTGCTCAAATGTAAGTCCTACCGTATACTCACCGTCCGCTACTCCCTTATAAACTGCTGATGAACCTCCAAGAAGCTTTCCGTCCAGCTGGTCTACAAGCTTTTCTACATAGTCCCAACCCTTATCAGGATCACCGTTACCCATAGCGTACAACATATTAACAAGGTGCTCAAATGATGAAGATGACGCTGACGGTTCTGCAAAAGCTATCTTTCCCTTAAGCTCAGGATTTAATAAATCCTCATAGCCTTCAACCTTTATATCTCCTATCAAATCTGTGTTTACCATGATTACAGAAGGTATTGTATCAAATCTTGTAAGATTGCCCTCTTTATTCTTGTACTCATCATAGAATGCATCTTCATTTGCACATTTATAATCCGCAAAATACTCACTCTTATTCTTTACTGTACCTATTGTTCCGGACCACAGTACATCCGCCTGCGGGTTATCAGCCTCTGTCTCGATTCTTTTAAGAGCATCTCCGGTTCCCATTGCAAGGCACTCCGCCTCTATTCCAGTTTCCTCTTCAAACTTTGTAATCATCTCGTCGATCATAGACTCGGTCAAAGGACTGTATATAACAAGCTTTCCTGTTTCTTTAAGATCCCCGTCCTTTGTATCCTTGCTTTCAACCTTAGCATCGGAACTTGCCGTTCCCTCGCTCTTTTGACCTGAACAAGCCATAAGACTAAAAGCAGTCATAGCTGCCAAAGATATTGCAATTACTTGCTTTTTCATAAATATTCCTCCGTTACGTAAAACTTATATAGTGATTATATCTTTATGAAAAAGTAAAATAAACCCAATAATAAGTCGATATATCCAAAATTCTGAACAAGATAAAAAGAATAACATATTAAGGAATTTAGGTGATGAAAATGAGAGAAGAATATGATATAAGTATCTTGAAATATCCCGGAATTAAATTAGATACAATATTAAAAAGCTACAAAGGGGTGATTTTGATTAAAAGTAAGGAGAACTTTATGAATCAATACATTTGTAATTATCGGACTATCGAAGATATATCTACTACAGATATCAGTTTTTTACCGTCAGTCTATAATTTTTATAAAAATGATATTATTGTGCCGAAGAAATCACTTGATGATATGATTTTACTGCTTTCCAAAGATTATGGTCTGACTAAAGTATTATATAGTGAACTTGACAGGATGACTGCGGAGTCAGCCATATCATTGATTAATTATAATACCCGCGAAAACAATCTGAATATTCCTACTAATGATATTTGGCAACTTCCACAAAATTTGTCGACTTCCCGCTTTTATAAGGATTTTTATGAGAGATTTGTAAAAATCGGAGATTCTCCTAAGATTATATTGATTTATATACCGGATAAAGATTACTTTATGTCCAATTCATCCTTTTTTGAAACTGCAATTTATGTTTATAGAGGAATAAACGAAGATGATTTTAATAAAAAAGGGCCTGAATATAAGCATTATCTCAACAGTATGTTTTTATTGAGCGAATCTCTAAAAATGTAATATTAAAAACCGACCGTGAAAACATTTTTTCACAGTCGGTTTCTTTATTCCTGACTTATTCATCTCCCGCATTTCTTGCAGGGCAACCGAGGCTCTGCCATGTAAGATATGCAATAATAAACTTATCAATATCTCCGTCCATCACGGCACTTACATTTCCGCTTTCCGCTCCGGTTCTGTGATCCTTTACCATTGTATATGGCTGCATTACATAGGAACGAATCTGATTTCCCCAGCCTATGTCCTTTACATCACCTCTGATATCCGAAAGCTTCTCGACATTTGCCTGCTGCTTTAACATAAAGAGCTTTGCCTTAAGCATCTGCATAGCCTTGTCCTTGTTTTGGAACTGGCTTCTTTCATTCTGACATTGTACCACCACGCCTGTAGGGATATGTGTGATTCTTATGGCTGAAGAAGTCTTGTTGATATGCTGACCGCCGGCACCTGATGAACGATAAGTATCTATTCTCAGATCATCCGGGTTGATATCCACGTCAAGGTCTTCTTCAATATCAGGCATGATATCACAGGACACAAATGATGTCTGACGCTTTCCTGCCGCATTAAAAGGCGAGATACGCACAAGTCTGTGCACACCATGCTCACTTCTAAGATAACCGTAGGCATTTAAACCGTTTATCTGTAATGTGACAGACTTTATACCTGCCTCATCACCTTCAAGCATATCAAGAACTTCTACACTGTAGCCTTCCCCGGCGGCCCACCTTGTATACATTCTGTAAAGCATTGAACACCAGTCACAGGACTCGGTTCCGCCTGCACCTGCATTAAGTTTCATGATGGCATTTGAAGAGTCATATTCACCTGTAAGAAGTGTAGCTATCTTAAGTTCATCTATTTCTTTTGTAAACGCTTCAAGCATACCTTCTATCTCAGGTGTAAGGCTCTCATCATTTTCCTCATAGCCCATCTCTATAAGGACTCCGATATCTTCGTATTCGGACTTTAACTTATTATATTTTTCGACAGTATCTTTGAGCTGTTTTGCCTCTCTTACTATCTTGGTACTCTCCTTCGGATCATCCCAAAATGTAGGCTCTTCCATAGCACGATCAAGCTCAATTATCTTTTTTTCCTTACTGTCTAAGTCAAAGTGAATCCCTCACTTCCAGCAATATTTTTTCGTAGGATTGTAGTGTGGTTTTAAAACCGTCTAATTCTACCATTTGCTCACCCACTTTCATTATTTTCTAAATATCCAAACGAATATCAACGACATTATATTAAAGTTTGGGGATTATGTAAACAGAAAGCTTCCATACCCTATGCTATCTTCCAGCTTACCGCCAATTCTCTGGCATTTATAAATGTTTTGTAAATTCCTTCCTGCTTTATCAGCTCTTCATGCTTTCCTTCCTGTACTATTTTGCCCTCATCTATAACCACTATCTTATCCGCATTTCTAACGGTCTTTAATCTGTGGGCTATCATTATTACCGTCTTTTTTCTGGTAAGTTCCTCTATAGCCTGCACAAGTTCCTTCTCATTCTCCGGGTCCACATTTGCGGTGGCTTCATCAAGTATTATAATAGGCGCCGATTTCATCATAGCTCTGGCTATTGAAATCCTTTGCTTTTCTCCACCTGAAAGAGAGGCTCCTCCCTCTCCTATCACAGTATCATAACCCTTGTCAAGTTTCATTATAAAATCATGGCAGCATGCCTTCTTTGCCACTTTTATTACCTCATCCATACTTGCATCCGGATTTCCAAACCTTATATTATTTGCAACAGTGTCCTCAAACAGATAAACACTTTGAAAAACAAAGCTGAAGTTTTTCATCAGAGAGTCCATACTGTAATCACGCACATCCTTGCCTCCAAGCTTTATACTTCCGCTGTTGACATCCCAAAATCTTGCCATAAGCCTGCATAATGTGGTCTTTCCGCTTCCGCTGGGTCCTACTATCGCAGTTGTGGTTCCCTCCTCTATATGCAAAGATATATTATTTATAATCTTTCTTTTATCGTATGAAAAATCAACATCTTCCAAATCTATATTATAGTTTTCAGGAACTATATCATCTCCGTTTATATCCATAGGATCTATTTTTAAGATGGAATTAGCCTTTTCTATAGCTATATTTACACTTCTTATAAGAGCCGAGAAACTTCCTGCACTGTCAAGTGCCGAATACATCATAAAGGCACATATAAGCATCATAATACAGTCTTCAAGACTCATACTGTTATTTATATAAAAATATATGGAAACCGCCACCAGACATACACCTGTGGCCTTTGTAATAATTGTCTGCAATGCCATAAACGGAAGCAGTCTTTTTTCCATTTGAAAGTTTACATTTGAAGCATTTTCTATAGCCTCTGTCAATTTTTTATTTTCTCCTCCATACAGTGAATATGATTTTATCTCAGACATACCCTGCACATACTCCAGCACTGAGGAAACCATAGTTCTGTCCGCATTGTCCTTACTTTCAGATACACTGAGAGCTCTGTACTGCAGATATCTGTTTGTAGCCAAAAATATAAGTAAACCGGTAACAGCTATAAGAGCAAGACGATAATCAAAGGTAAACATCATGCAGATTATAAGTAAAGTTGTAAGAAGTCCCTGAGTGGTCATCATAACTACCTTGGTCGCAACATCAGCCAAAGCCTCCATAGTATTTGTCGTAACCGAGGTAATATATCCCAGACTGTTTTCATTAAAATATCCCATAGGAATATATCTCATATGCTCCGCAATCTCTATACGCTTATTTGCACATGTACCATATCCCGCCTCTGTCTGCAACATTGTGGTTTTTGCTTTTACTATTATGGTAAAAACTATACTTATAAGTAAAATTCCCAAACTTATATAGCCGGTATTTGTATTTATACTTCCCTTTACTATCGCCTTTATAACCACATAGGTTGCAGGTATACGCAAAGCCTCAAGGAAAGCCATCATTACTCCCAGCACTATAGATATATAAAATTTCTTTTTATTTACATTTCCGCAAAAATCAAAAAACTTTTTTAATACTTCTATCATACTCTTCTCCTATGCCCTGTCTTTTACTTCTATATGTGCTTCCCACATATCTTTATAAAGCTTACTGCTCTTTAATAGTTCATCATGAGTATTTGCAGCTTCCACTTTTCCGTCATTTATCACATATATTTTATCCACATCCTTTATAGTACTTAATCTGTGAGCTATCACAATCATTGTTTTATTCTGTGACAGCTTTGCCACAGCTGATTGTATCAATGCCTCATTTTCAGGATCGGTATATGCGGTAGCTTCATCCAGGATTATAAGCTTTGCATCCTTTAACATCGCCCTTGCTATGGAAATTCTCTGCCTTTCACCACCTGATAGATGTCCGCCTGCACCTCCTACAACAGTTTCATATCCGTCACTCAGATTCATTATAAAATCATGACATCCGCTTTTTTTAGCAATCTCTTCCACTTCTTTATCACTTGCCTTCGGATTTCCAAGCCTTATATTCTCTCTTATATTCAAATCAAATAAATAATTGTCCTGTGATACATAGGCTATAAATTTATTTTGCACATCTAAGGGTATTTCCTTTGTATTTATTCCACCTATTAAAATATTTCCCTCACCTGTATCCCACAGACCTGCTATAAGCTTTGCTATTGTGGACTTTCCGCTTCCGCTTGGACCTACAAGTGCCACCACATTTCCGTCATCTATTTTCATATCGATACCATGCAAAACTTCTTTTTTATGATAGCCGAAACGAACAGCCCTAAGCTCTACATCAGCATTTCCTAACTTGCGATTGAAATCTTTAGGTCTTTCCATATCTTTTTCTTCCATCACACTGCTGATTTCAGACATAATAGTGCCTACCTTGGCAAGATCCTCGGCAAAAGCCGAACATGTAATAAGAGGTGCCACGATTCCAAAAGAAAGTATAATGATAAGTACAAATACCGGACCTAAAAGGCTGCCCTTATTATAAAGATACACTCCTATCGGCAAAATTCCTACCAAGGTTGCAGGCAGCAAAGACATTGCCGTAGACGAATACCAGATACATGCCCTCATCCATTCTATAAAGCAATCAGCTCCCTCCTTGGCAGCCAGCACAAATTTATCATAGGAACTCTGCGCTTTTCCAAATACCTTTATTACCTCGATACCGTTGATATATTCCACTGCGGTATCATTTAGCACTTTTGTTTTTACTATGGTATTATTATATCTTTCATCCATATTTTTAAACATTCCCATATAGGCAATTATACCCACCGGAACAGTTATAAGGGATGCCAATGCCATTCTCCAATCCAGGAAAAACAAATAAATCACTATACATACAGGTCCTAAAATATTGGCTGTAAGCTCGGGTATCATATGTGCGAGGGTGATTTCCATGCTGTCAACTCTTTCAACTATGATATTTTTTAGTGAACCTGACGGAATATCCTTTACATATCCCAATGGAAGTTTATAAAGTTTTTCACAGAGATTTTTTCTTATGTCTCCCAACATTGCAAAAGTTATTTTATGCGAAATAAATGTTGATATATTATGAAATAATATCCTAAAAAGCCAAACAATCGTTATGACTAGACATAAATTAAGGTATATGGAATAATCCTTTACTCCCTCCAAAAGATTTACCATTATATTGCCTATTATAAAATAAGGCGCCATCGCAAAAAATACTCCAAGTATTGCCGCACTTACAGATATAATATACCATCCCCTTTTTTGTTTAATGATATTTTTTAACCATGTAAAATCATATCTTTTCTTCATACTCAATTCTCCTTCTCATGTTTTAATCCAAGTAATCTGTCCCAGCCGGCTGCAAAAAAATCCTGCAAACTGTTTACATATTCTATGGCATCATCTTTGTCAAAATCATGTGCAACGGTCTCAAAGATTCCGTTTAATAAAGAGCTTGCCAACATATGACACAAATCCACTCTTATATTCCGAACAATATAGCCCTCTTCCCTAAGCACATCCATAAATTTAATGCTGCTTTCCACCTCCATATCTACAAGATTGTCTACATAATGCTCATAACTTGAACCGAAACCATAGCATATTATCAGCTTAAAGCTGTCAAAGTATTCATATATTATATCCATTATTTCCTCCATTCCCTGCTCCGAAAAACTGTGCATGGAAGATATCTGTTCTTTAGGGGTGGAACTTCCGAACAAATCCAACTTGTTTTTAAATCCGTTTAGAAGTTTATCCGCCCCCTCTTTTACCAGAATACTGAAAATCTTGTTCTTATCGACAAATCTGCTATACAGCATTCCCGTAGTACATCCTGATTTTTCAGCAATAACTCTCATGGAAGCATTCATATATCCCTGCTCCATAAACTCTTTTTTTGCAATTTCAAGTATTTTTAATTCAATATCTGTATCTTTCATAAGCCTCCCCATTTCTTATAACACTGTTATTATAACACCGTTATAAAAAATGTAAACTAAAAGTAAGCCACAATTTTAAAATTAATGTATGTTTTTATATTTTTATAGCATTCAACATAAAAAAGAGATACGACTTTTCAGCCATACCTCTCTTTATTCATAAACTGTATAATACAAAGTATTTTTAGACAAATCGAATCTCTTTTAATTTTTCCATATATTATCTGTTTAATATCTCCATAAACTCATCACCTGTGATAGTTTCCTTCTCATACAGGAAATGAGATATTTCTTCAAGTTTTTCTCTGTTTTCCATAAGTATCTGTGCAGCCTTCTCGTGCTGAGCTTTTACCAAGGCCACTACCTGTTTGTCTATAACAGCGGCAGTCTCAGCCGAAGCCGCCAAAGAAGTATCACCTCCGAGATACCTGTTGGTAACCGTCTCAAGTGCAACCATATCAAAGTCTTTACTCATTCCGTATCTGGTAATCATAGCTCTTGCAAGTTTTGTAGCCTGCTCTATATCATTAGAAGCTCCTGTGGAAACATCTCCAAATACCACTTCCTCTGCCGCTCTTCCGCCTGTAAGAGTGGCAATCTTATTTTCAAGTTCACTCTTTGTCATCAGATAGTGATTACCCTCATCCACCTGCATGGTATATCCGAGTGCTCCCGAAGTTCTCGGAATAATGGTTATCTTGGTAACCGGTGCCGAATTGGTCTGCTTTGCGGCTACAAGCGCATGTCCAACCTCATGGTATGACACTCTCCACTTCTCGGCATCCGTCAGAATGGAATTTTTCTTTTGATAGCCTGCAATAACAACCTCAATACTTTCTTCAAGATCGGACTGATTTACAAACTTTCTTTTATCTCTGACCGCTCTCAGTGCAGCCTCGTTTATAATATTTGCAAGCTCAGCACCCGAAGCACCTGAAGCCATTCTTGCAATCAGCTTAAAATCAACATCATCCGCAATCTTTATCTTCTTAGCATGAACTTTGAGTATTTCCTCTCTACCCTTTAAGTCCGGAAGTTCTACAGGTACTCTTCTGTCAAATCTGCCCGGCCTTGTAAGCGCCGGATCAAGCGCATCAGGTCTGTTGGTGGCCGCCAAAATCATAACACCTGAATTACCCTCAAAACCGTCCATTTCCGTCAAAAGCTGATTGAGAGTCTGCTCTCTCTCATCATTTCCGCCTATCTGTCCGTCTCTTTTCTTACCTATAGCATCTATCTCATCAATAAAAACTATACATGGCGCTTTTTCCTTTGCCTGTTTGAAAAGGTCTCTTACCTTTGAAGCACCCATACCTACAAACATCTCAACAAACTCGGAACCCGACATTGAGAAGAAAGGAACATTCGCCTCACCGGCTACAGCCTTTGCAAGCATTGTCTTACCTGTTCCAGGAGGGCCTACAAGAAGGATACCCTTAGGCATTGAAGCACCTATATCCTTGTACTTACTCGGATCATGTAAGTAATCAACTATCTCGGTAAGATTTTCCTTAGCTTCATCCTCACCTGCCACATCTCCAAATTTAATTCCTTCTGAAGACTTAACATATACTTTGGCACCGGATTTGCCCATATTCCCAAACATCAAAGAGTTTGCACTGTTTTTATCAAACATTCTTTTTGAAATTCTGTTCCAAAGAAAATAGAATAATGCCAGCGGAATAATCCAGCTCAAAAGCGCATCCACAAAAGGTGAATCTTTTCTGACTATTTCACTTGAAAACTGTACTCCTGCATTATGCAGTCTGTCTGTGAGTCCCGGATCATTCATAAGTCCCGTCTTATATACCGTCTTATCATTGCTTCCTGTAAAAAGAATTTGATTTGTCTGTATATCAACTTTCGAAATCTCTTTATTCTCAGTCATGATCATAAATGTACCATAGTCTACCTGCTTTATCTGCCCTTCCTTTATAAACGGAAGTACCATAAAGTTTATTGCCGTCATTATTATCAAGACTATAAAATAATAATACAAAAACGGCCTTCTGTTTTTGGGATCATCTATCATATTACCTCCTTTTTTTGATAATGTAATCAACCTTGTTTACTTTTATCCAACCGGTTTTAAGGGGTTGTTGTTAGCACTATATCACCTTGAGTGCTAAATGTCAACGTAAATATATGGTTAGATTGTATTCAATCTAACCATATACCAATCTTTATGCTACTTTTTCAAATTTTATTTGAACTTTGAAAAGATCACCATCTATAATTATATCAAACTTTCCGCCTTGCAGTATTGTCAAAGACTTTGCTATAGAAAGCCCAAGTCCGCTGCCTTCAGTGGTTCTTGATACATCACCTCTTACAAATCTTTCTGTAAGCTCATCAGGTCTTATATTTAGCGGATTTTCAGATATGTTTTTTATAACGAATGTTGCTCCGGTATTATCTGAAATAATATCAATATAAATTCTTGAATTCTTAGCCGCATACTTGAAAGCGTTATTATAAAGATTTTCCAAAACTCTCCAAAGATGTCTTCCGTCGGCCTTTATCATTACTCCGCTTGAAGGAGTATTTGAAATAATTGACAGTCCTTTTTCACTGAACTTTTCTTCAAACTCTCCGTTTGTCTGGTTTATCATCTCTACAAGATCAATATCCCTTAGATCTACTGATATATTTCCGCTTGAGACCTTACTTGCCTCCACCAGATCTTCAGTCAGGTTCTTTAAATGCTGTGATTTTACGGATAGTATATCCAAATACTCCTGTATTTTGGCATTTTCAGGTTTTTCTCTCTTTATAAGATCGACATAATTTATTATTGAAGTGAGCGGTGTCTTGATATCATGTGACACATTGGTTATCAAATCGGCTTTTAATCTTTCGCTCTTTACCTGATCGTTTATCGCTCCCTGAAGTCCCTTACTTATATTGTTGAGATCCTTTACAACACTTGCCTCTCTTCCGGCAAACTCATCCTCATTAAGTCTGTATCTGGTATCGCCGCTTGCAATCTCTTTTATAGCTTCCGCAATACTGTCAAAAGCTATAGCCGTTTTATAAATCTTATTAAATATAATAAAGTTTATAACTAAAAATATAATAAAGCAGATAAATATCATCAATCTTCCAAGAAGTCTCTTTTCATTTATAGTTGTTACAAGGAATAATGTAACCGCAATAAAATCCACAAGCATCAAAACAAGGAAATTCGATCCCCATTTTTTCTTAAAACTTCTTTTTAACATATATACGGAAAAACTTTCCTTAATCACTTTTGTGTATGAGTTTTTCCACAAAAGTCCGGCCTTATACTCTCTTACAATTGAAAATACAATGGGTAATGCAACAATATAAACAGAAGCGTAATTCAGCATCTGATTTGCAAAATTCCAATGTTTTTTTTCTATATAAATATGTAATACTTTCTGACCTATAAAATTGTTTGAGGCAAAAACTAAAACTATTCCGAAGGTCAGCAAAAGAATTTTCACTTCAACCGGTATAATATCAAAAAGCTTATTTATTTTTATGCCCTTCTTACCCTCACTGTGACCGCTGAAAATAAGAAGATAAGCCATACTTAAAACCATCAAAATAAGGCCTACTGTAGCCGATACCAATCCTATAGAGTATGCTCTCCTCTGCCTCAAATAATTCACATTAGCTAAAGCATATGTATCCGTTGCGGTGTATACGGTATTCACTGCGATATATACCTTATAAGGCTTCGGCAGTTTATCTGTAAGTTTTTCCGCCTGATACGACAACTCTTTCGGTATTTCACTTAGATTAGTGTCAACCATCATCCCCTGAGAAGACGCTATTGCATACTTTCCGTATTCATAAACACTCTTAATATTAAGCGTTCTGTCATTTGTATATACAGTATCACCATACTCGAGTCTGTATCTGAAATTTGAAGGGGTGAGAATAAATCTTTCATAGGCATTGTAGTATTTTGACAGCAAAACAAGACTCTCCGTTATAATTGTCTTCATACTTATATATGCATCACCCGGTTCCACAAGACCTGAGGTATCCGCATATGTTCTGTAATTAACAAAATATGATGTATCTTCTATCTGATTTACCAGGCTTTGATCTACAATACTGACCTGAAAATGCTCATCTATATAAAATCCATGTCTCTTGGCATATTCTATTATTGCACCTACAGTAAAATCCACATCATTGCTTGGGCCCATATTCAGACCGAATACATCCTTATTTATGTCAAATTTCCCGTCCGTTTCAAAGATATCCTTTAAATTTGCATACGAAAAAAGCAATGAAATATCGGAGTCAAACTGTGTTCTGAATGCCGGCGAATCATCATACTTCTCCGCATTGATCCACAGCAGACCCCTATTAAAATTTTCATTACAATAAATAATTGAAATACCTATAACAAAAACTATGAAAGCCGCTATATGTAATATGGTTACCCATACTTTCATCCTGCTTTTTGATAAAAATGTATTCTTATCCATATCAGCTTTGTTTTTCTATCTTATATCCGACTCCCCAAACCACTTTTAAGTATCTTGGCTCCTTAGGGTTTAACTCTATCTTTTCTCTTATATGTCTTATATGTACAGCAACCGTATTGTCGGCTCCGATAGCCTCTTCATTCCAAATCTGCTCATATATTTCATCAATAGAGAACACCTTTCCTGCATTCTTTGCAAGAAGTAAGAGTATATTGTACTCTATAGGTGTAAGCTTTATCAGTTCTCCTGCAATTGTAACTTCCTTGGTCTCATCGTCAATTTCAAGATCACCTACAACAACCTTTTGTGACTCAGGCACAGACATATTTCCAAGTTTTTTATATCTTCTAAGCTGACTCTTTACTCTTGCAACAAGCTCAAGAGGGTTAAAAGGCTTTGTAAGATAATCATCCGCACCGATATTCAGTCCTAAAATCTTATCTGCATCCTCAGATTTTGCCGAAAGCATTATAATAGGCACTGTGCTGTTCTCTCTTATCTTCATCGTAGCTCTTATTCCGTCCAGTACAGGCATCATGATATCTATTATAAGCAAATCAACTCTGTGTTTTGCCATCAATTTTACCGCTTCTTCACCGTCATAGGCTGTAAGTACTTCAAAGCCCTCCCCTGAAAGATAGATTTTTATTGCGTCTACTATCTCTCTGTCGTCATCACATACCAATA
Source organism: Lachnoanaerobaculum sp. MSX33 (assembly GCF_000512995.1). Taxonomy (NCBI): domain Bacteria; kingdom Bacillati; phylum Bacillota; class Clostridia; order Lachnospirales; family Lachnospiraceae; genus Lachnoanaerobaculum; species Lachnoanaerobaculum sp. MSX33. The sequence goes on from NZ_AZXX01000054.1 coordinate 43,027, forward strand.
TTAATTCCATTGTTCCACCTTTATATCTTGACTTAATTTTTATTTTGATTTAGTTTAAAATGTAACTGTTTATATTATACCATTTGTTTTAATATAAAAAAATGAATATTTTCTAACAGTTTTGTAGTTTTATAATTATAAACCTAAAGTGTTAATTTTTTGTGTCTTATAAAGGGAATTTATGAATAGAGATGAATATTTTTTAAAAGAAGCCATAAAGCAGGCAAAGAAAGCCGGTGATATAGGTGATGTTCCTATAGGCTGTATTATTGTTTTTGAAGATAAGATAATAGCAAGGGGATATAATAGAAGAAACAAGGACAAAAGTACACTCTCACATGCTGAAATTATTGCAATAAAAAAAGGCTGTAAAAAGCTTGGAGATTGGAGGCTTGAAGATTGCACCATGTATATCACCCTTGAGCCCTGCCCGATGTGTGCAGGTGCGATAGTCCAGTCCAGAATAAAAAAAGTTGTTCTCGGCGCCATGAATCCGAAAGCCGGATGTGCCGGTTCCATTATAAATATTTTGCAAACAGACGGCTTCAATCACAAAACGGAAGTAGAACTTATATCAGGTCCCCTTCATGAAGAATGTTCCGGTATGCTTACCTCCTTTTTTAAATCGTTAAGACAGAGCAAATCATAAAAACAACCGGGAGAGTCAAACTGTATTGACAATCCCGGTTTTATACTTACTCTTCCACTATCTTCGCATCTTTTATTCTTCCATATGTATTAGGGCCTTCTTCATAAGTCTCAAATACACCTTCCACAGTAACAAGAGTATCTTCTTCAGGACAGTTTTCATGTCTGTTCATTTTTTCATCCGCCCAAAGAATTTCCAATCCCTGTGCACAACATGCCGCCGCATCTTTTATCATACAGAAATGATAGTATACATCTTTATCATTGCTGTATGAAGAATAATAGTTTCCTCTTATTTTAAAGCTCTTGCCTATATATGACTTGGGGTCTATCATCATCTGATATACTGTGGCATAGACCATATCCGCTCCCATGACTGTCAGGTCATAGTCTATATCTCCGTCCTTTTTTACAGATTCACTCTCTGTCGTTTCCTCTGTACCGTTCTCATTTATATTACTCTCGTTTGCTATTTTGCTTTCAGCAACTGTCTTTTCATTATCAGCTTTACCGGCACTGCCGCACCCGGCCAGGAAAAGGCAGGAAAGCACTATTATAAACCTCTTCGTAAGTATTTCCTCCTTTGTTTATTATGTCTATTATTATATTTTCTTCACCTAAATATGTACAGTTAAAATTTATATACTATTTATTTAAATATTTGTTGCTTATTTTTTGTCATTTAATCTTCAATCACCTTTAACTGTATAAATTCAACTAAATCCCTTATTTTTTATGTGTTCTTACAATATTTTTGTTTATCTAAATTTTTTTTAGTTTGCTATTGATTTGCTATGTTAAAGGTGCTATATTATAGATACCTAAAAAAATTTTAGGTATTCAAATAATAAAGGAATGGCAATAGTGAATTTTATGAAAAGAGATGATTTGACTTTAGAATCTTTGGTAATGATTGCTCATGGTATAGCCAGACATTTCGGCAATGACTGTGAGGTCTGTATTCATGATTTACAAGCTGACGATCTGGAACACACTATTTGCTATATCATTAATGGTCATGTAACGGGAAGAAAAATCGGTGACGGTGCTTCAAAGATAGTTCTGGGTACTCTTGAGGCTTTGAAAAATGGTGAAAACGTAAGTGATCACCTCGGCTATAAGACTCATACCACCGACGGCAGGATATTAAAATCTTCCTCCGTATTCTTAAAGGATGAAACCGGTAAATACAGATTTATTCTTGGTATAAACCATGATATGACAAATTTCATAAATGCTCAGGCAACACTCTCAAATATAGTTGAGAATTTTGAAGCTGCCGAGGAAGACGTTTATGGACAAATCCCACTTAGTGTAAATGATTTGCTTGAAAATCTGATAGAACAAAGCGTAAGGATTGTAGGAAAGACACCTGCCCTTATGACAAAGGATGAAAAGATTAAGGCTATTAAATTTTTACAGGATGCCGGTGCTTTTCTCATCACTAAGTCCGGGGACAAGATTTCTCAATTTTTTGGAATTAGTAAATTCACACTGTATAGCTACATTGAACAGGCTAAGACAGTTAATGAATAATAGCATTTTTGCTAAACAATTTAGGAGGTTTAAAATTTCATGTCACAACTAAAATGGGTCTTAAATAATATGCCCAAAACAGAGGATGCCAATCTTCCGATAATGTCTGTGGAAGAAGTAACAAAAGCGAAAGCATTCCATGAGAGCTTTCCTCAGTATACTCAAACACCATTGGCTGATTTAAAGGAAATGGCTGAATTCCTTGGATTAGGAACAGTAAAGGTAAAGGATGAGTCTTACAGATTCGGTTTGAACGCATTTAAGGTTCTTGGCGGTTCATATGCTATCGCTAAGTACATAGCTGATGAAATGAATGTAGATGTATCTGAACTACCTTATTCAGTTCTTACATCCGACGAGTTTGCAAAGAAATTCAAACCTGCTACATTCTTCTCTGCTACAGATGGTAACCATGGTCGTGGAGTAGCTTGGGCAGCAAATAAGTTGCACCAAAAATCGGTAATCATCATGCCTAAGGGTTCAACTGAGACAAGACTTAACAACATCAAGGCTGAGGGTGCTGATGCTTGGATTTCCGATGTAAACTATGATGAGTGCGTTCGTGAGGCTGCAAAGCTTGCTGCCGGTGTTGAGCACGGTGTTGTGGTTCAGGATACAGCTTGGGAAGGCTATGAGAAGATTCCTGCATGGATTATGCAAGGATACGGTACTATGGCACTTGAGGCTGATGCTCAGTTTGCCGAGAGACCTACTCATGTATTTGTTCAGGCAGGTGTAGGTTCACTTGCAGGTGCAATGGTTGGTTACTTTGCTAATAAGTACAAAGAGAACCCACCTGTCATGGTAGTTGTTGAGGCTGAGGCTGCAGCTTGTCTTTACAAGGGTGCAAAGGCTGCTGACGGTGATATAAGAATAGTAGATGGAGATATGGATACAATCATGGCAGGTCTTGCTTGCGGTGAGCCGAATATCACATCTTGGGACATATTAAAGAATCATGTGACATGCTTTATAGCTGCTGAGGATATCGTAGCTGCAAGAGGTATGCGTATGCTTAACGCTCCTTTAAAGGGAGATACTCAGGTTCTTTCAGGTGAGTCGGGAGCCGCTCCGTTCGGTGCACTCGCTACTATCATGATGGATGATGAGTACAAGGAGCTTAGAGAGAAACTAAACTTAACCAAGGATTCTAAGGTATTACTCTTCTCAACTGAGGGTGACACTGATCCACAACGTTGGAGAAATATTATCTGGGAAGCTAAGGAAAGATAAGATAGTTATATATTGAAGGAGGAACAATACAATGGGTAAATTATCAAAAGAAGAGTTAGAGAAGATTAAATCTTTAGCTGAAGGCTACAAGGCTGATATGACAGCTTTTCTTCGTGCTATAGTTGCTAATCCGGGCGAGTCATCTGACGAGGCTGCTCACGTTGCTACAATCAAAGCTGAGATGGAAAAAGTAGGCTTTGATGAAGTTAAAGTTGATCCACAGGGAAATGTTATGGGATTCATGGGATCAGGCAAGACTCTTATCGCATTTGACGGACATATCGATACAGTAGGTATCGGAAACATCGACAACTGGAACTTTGATCCATATGAGGGATTTGAGGACGAGGAAGAAATCGGTGGTCGTGGTGTTTCAGATCAGCTCGGTGGAACAGTTTCTGCAGTATATGCAGCAAAGATTATGAAGGATCTCGGTCTTCTTAACGATAAGTATCGTGTAATGGTTGTAGGTACAGTTCAGGAAGAGGACTGTGACGGTCTTTGCTGGGAGTACATCTACCATGAGGATAAGATCAGACCTGAGTTCGTTGTATCTTCAGAGCCTACAGACGGTGGTCTTTACAGAGGACAAAGAGGACGTATGGAGATCAGAATCGATGTTAAGGGTGTTTCTTGCCACGGTTCAGCTCCTGACAGAGGTGACAATGCTCTCTACAAGATGGCCGATATCTTAAGAGACGTTCGTGCACTTAACAACAACGGTGATGCAGAGTCTACAGACATCAGAGGTCTTGTAAAGATGCTTAACCCTAAGTACAATGATCAGTGGAAAGAAGCAAGATTCCTTGGTAGAGGAACTGTTACAGCTTCACAAATCTTCTATACATCTCCTTCTCGTTGTGCAGTTGCTGACTCTTGTGCAGTATCTCTTGACAGAAGAATGACTGTAGGTGAGACTTGGGAGTCATGTCTTGAGGAGATCAGACAGCTTCCTGCAGTTAAGAAGTACGGTGATGATGTAGTTGTAAGCATGTACAACTATGACAGACCTTCATTTACAGGTGTTGTATATCCTATCGAGTGCTACTTCCCTACTTGGGTACTTCCTGAGGATCACAAAGTTTGTACAAGTGCTGTTGCAGCTTACAAGGATCTCTTCGGTGATAAGAGAATCGGTAATGCTAAGACTACACCTGAGCGTGAGGTAAGACCGCTTCTTGACAAGTGGACATTCTCTACAAACGGTGTTTCAATCATGGGTAGAAACGGTATCCCTGTAATCGGATTCGGACCTGGTGCAGAGGCACAGGCTCATGCTCCAAACGAGATCACATGGAAGAAAGACTTGGTAACATGTGCGGCATTCTATGCAGCTCTTCCTGCTTACTACTGTGACTAATTAAAATAATATTTATGTTTAACGTTACGGGCTTCTGCCCGGAGGGTTAAACTTATGTACAAGCTATAAAATAAATATATAAACTTTAAGCGCAAAGCGCTTTAAAAATAAGGAGTAATAAAAAATGTCAAATTTCAAGAGTTTAGTTGAAAAGTTAAAGAACCTCAAAACACAGGATATGTTCATGAACGACTTCTTCCTTACATGGGAAAAGACAGATGATGAGCTTAATGCTGTATGGACAGTTGCTGATGCACTTCGTGACCTCAGACAGAGAAACATCTCTACAAAGGTATTTGATTCAGGCCTTGGAATATCACTTTTCCGTGATAATTCTACAAGAACAAGATTCTCTTTCGCTTCAGCTTGTAACCTTTTAGGTCTTGAGGTTCAGGATCTTGACGAGGGTAAGTCACAGATCGCTCACGGTGAGACAGTTCGTGAGACAGCTAACATGATTTCTTTCATGGCTGACGTTATCGGTATCAGAGATGATATGTACATCGGTAAGGGTAATGCATATATGCACGAAGTTGCAGATTCTGTTGAGGCAGGATACAAGGACGGCGTTCTTGAGCAGAGACCTACTCTTGTAAACCTTCAGTGCGATATCGATCACCCAACACAGTGTATGGCTGATGCTCTTCATGTAATCCATGAGTTCGGCGGTATCGAGAACCTTAAGGGTAAGAAGATCGCTATGAGCTGGGCTTATTCACCATCTTACGGTAAGCCTCTTTCAGTTCCACAGGGTGTTATCGGTCTTTTCACAAGACTTGGTATGGATGTTGTTTTAGCTCATCCGGAAGGTTATGAGGTAATGCCTGAGGTTGCAAAGAAGGCAGAGGAGCAGGCAGCCGCGTGTGGCGGTAAGTTCACTATCACAAACGATATGAAGGAAGCATTCAAGGATGCAGATATCGTTTATCCTAAGTCATGGGCACCTTTTGCAGCTATGGAGAAGAGAACAAACCTTTATGCAGAGGGCGATTCAGAGGGAATCAAGGCTTTAGAGAAGGAGCTTCTTGCTCAGAATGCAGAGCACAAGGATTGGGCATGTACAGAAGAGATGATGAAGCTTACAAAGGACGGTAAGGCTCTTTATCTTCACTGCTTACCTGCTGATATCACAGGTGTTTCTTGCAAGGAAGGCGAGGTTGACGGTTCAGTATTTGACAGATACAGAGATCCGCTTTACAAAGAAGCAAGCTTCAAGCCATATGTTATCGCTGCTATGATCTTACTTGAGAAGTTCAAAGATCCTGCTAAGGTTTTAGAGCAGCTTGAGGCACGTGGACAGGACAGAATCTTTTCAGAAAAATAAAAAGGCCAGTGAGTCTTAGTAAATAAGGCGGTAGATAATCTATCGCCTATACAAAAGGGGGGCGGCTATATTTGGCTGCCCCTTTGTCTTTATAAACTATATCCTAACATTAAGGGGAAATTTATATGAAATTCAAAAGCAAGATTGTAATCGCTCTTGGTGGTAATGCCCTAGGTAATAATTTAAAAGAGCAGATGGTAGCTGTAAAAACTACTGCAAAGGCTATCGTAGATTTGATCGAAGATGGTCATGAGGTTCTTATCGTTCATGGAAACGGTCCACAGGTTGGTGTAATAAACAATGCCATGACAGAGTACGCACATAATACCGACTCCGATTCAACACCACTTTCAGTATGTGTAGCAATGAGCCAGGCTTATATCGGATATGATATACAGAACGCTCTTCGTGAGGAATTCATGAACAGAAATCTTGAAGTTCCTCCAATAGCTACAGTTGTTACTCAGATCAGAGTAGATGAGAATGATAAAGCATTCGAAAATCCTACAAAGCCTATCGGAAAGTTCATGGGCAAGGATGAAGCTCTTGAAGCTGCAGGAAACAGAGGTTGGATCGTAAAAGAGGATGCCGGAAGAGGTTACAGAAGAGTTGTTGCTTCTCCTGCTCCACAGGAAATTATTGAGTTGTCTGCTATTAAGTCAATGGCTGACAACGGACAGGTTGTAATCTGCTGCGGTGGTGGCGGAATTCCTGTAGTATCAAACGGAAAGCATCTTTCAGGTGCTCCTGCAGTAATCGATAAGGATGCGGCTGCCGCTCTTCTTGCAAAGAATGTAGGTGCAGATACACTTATTATCCTTACCGCTGTTGAAAAGGTTGCCATCGGATATGGCACAGAAAATGAAAAATGGTTAGATAAGCTCAGCACAGCTGAAGCTTTAAAGTATGCTGATGACGGAGAGTTCGCTCCGGGATCAATGCTTCCAAAGGTACTTGCCGCAGTAGATTTCGCTGCTTCAGGTGAAAACAAAACTGCAATGATAACATTGCTCGAAAAAGCTAAAGATGCTATTAACGGTAAGACAGGTACAAGAATTGTAGATTGATCAGGGAGGTATTGATAATATGAGTAATTCAGCAAATGCAGGCCAGAAGCAGTATGCTTCTATATTTGAATTGGACGGTTTCCCAAAGTTTTCAGAAGCTCTTCCACTTGCACTTCAACACGTGGTTGCAATGATTGTAGGATGTATAACACCTGCTATCATCGTATCAAATGTTGCTGAGCTTTCAGGTCCGGACAGAGTGCTTATGGTTCAAGCGGCTTTGGTAGTTGCCGCATTGTCTACACTTTTACAGCTTTTCGGTATAGGTACCAAGACATTTAGAATCGGTGCAAAACTTCCTGTTATTATGGGTATAAGCTTTGCATACGTTCCTACTATGCAGGATATTGCGAAAACTTCGGGTGTAGCTTCCATACTTGGAGCTCAGATAGTCGGTGGTATTGTTGCTATATTGGTAGGTTTCTCTGTTAAGAAAATTCAGAAGCTTTTCCCACCGCTTGTAACAGGTACTGTAGTATTTACTATCGGTCTTTCACTTTACTCAGTTGCTGTAAACTATATGGCAGGCGGTCTTGGAAAAGATGACTACGGCTCTTTAAAGAACTGGGGTGTAGCAATTTTTACACTTATTATTGTTATAGTACTCAACAACTTTGCTACAGGTATCTTAAAGCTTGCTTCCATATTGGTGGCAATGATTTGCGGTTATATTCTTGCATTGGTGCTTGGTATGGTCAACTTCTCATCTGTCGCAAGTGCAGGTGTATTCTCACTGCCTCAGATACTTCACTTCGGTATAAAGTTTGACCTGGCAGCTTGTATAGCAATCGGACTTTTGTTTGCTATAAACTCTATTCAGGCTATCGGAGATTTATCAGCTACAACAAGCGGTTCTATGGACAGACTTCCTACAGGTGATGAGCTTAGAAGCGGTATCATCGGTTATGGTATCTCAAATATACTCGGTGCCGCACTTGGCGGACTTCCTACAGCTACATTCTCACAGAATGTAGGTATTGTAACAACAACAAAGGTTATAAACAGAGCAGTACTTGGACTTGCAGGTATTATAATACTTATAGCAGGTCTTATACCTAAGTTCTCTGCATTGCTTACTACTATCCCTGTTTGTGTACTAGGTGGTGCTACAATATCAGTATTTGCTTCAATAGCAATGACAGGTATCAAGCTTATCTTCACAGAGAAGATGGACTTTAGAAACACATCTATTGTCGGACTTTCAGTAGCTCTCGGTGTAGGTATATCACAGGCACAAGGTTCACTTGCCGCTTTCCCACCGGAATTTACTACTATCTTCGGAAAGAGCCCTGTAGTTGTTGCAACTATCATGGCTGTTCTATTGAATGTAGTCCTTCCAAAAGATAAAACAGATCTTAAAAAATAAATTATAAATCTAAAAAGGAGTTGTCCGGAAATAGATAACTTCAAAATAGGGAGTGTGAGACTCGTTTTAGTCTCACACTCCCTAAATTTTATTTTTAGCAAGATTCATCACCATATATGCACTTCCTTGTATAGACTTTGCTATTTCCGTAGTCATACACTTTGTAAATTGTGCTGTTCTATCATGTCCTATTATATTGAGTTTTTATTTGCCTTCTAACTACCAATCAATTCCATAAAACCTATCTCCTTTCTCCCACCTATTTAAATTCACTTTGTTTCCGGTTTTAGTATCCACTATAAAGAAATTCATCCTATAGTAATCACTCCAGAAAAATGGAATATCCCCAACTGTGTAAAATAGATATCTTCCATCCGATGACAGCTTAAGGTATAACATATGTTGCCAAATCAAAAATTGACTACTAATATAATTATTTTTATCTGTTTCCAGGTTATACATATAGATTTTAGGTTCACTATAATACACAATCTTAGTCATATCATCCGGCATGTCAATAAAAGAATTTTCATCAGTAACATCAACTAACACAATCTCATCATCTTTATCAATTGTCTTTTTTATAATAATTCCTGTTTCAGTTTTATTTTCTACAAATGGCTTCTCTGTTTCCAAGAATAATGTTTCCTGTTCTTCTTTTAGAAAGTAGTTATGTCCTGTAGAATCTGTATTATTTAATATTCGTATATTCCACTTTCCATCTTCTTCTCTTATATAGCAAATGGCTGTTGAATAGTAACCCCAAAAAAATGTATATCCATCTTTATAGTATTTTGGCATACGAAGTTGCGTAACTCCCGGACCATCATATTCAATTTCCTTCAGGTTAACCTCTTTAACACATTTATTTAAATCTTTAAGGGATATAATTGGCCTCAATGTATAATCTTCCATATCAAGTTCTGCCAACCCCTGAAATCTGTCTTCCCATATCACACCTATAATCTTTTCATAATCATCACTATAAGACAATTCCTGAAATATATAGTCTGAAATTCTTTCATATTTTCTATTTTTGATATTATATTTAAAGGTTCCTCTGTCTCCATTTTTAAACCGCACTGAAAATACTATTGGTGGCTGATCTACTATTCCTTTTACCATCTGATAACCGACATATACCTTATACATATAAAACATACATAAAATGCCCATTAAAATAGCACATACTTTTATTATCGTCCTTCTCATAACATTTTCTCCTAATCAGATGTAATGCATCCCTTATTACCAGTTCGAAAATTGGCCAGTTTGGATCTCTAAGACATTCAAGTAAAAATGGTATTAACTGTTCATGTCGTGATAATTCCAATCCTTTTATAATTTCTATGAAATTTTCCAACACATCTTATTTTTACACTTTTCTAATTTTAAAAAATTCAGTCCTTGTCCTCCCCACCAAACCGGCAAATACTCCCTTGCCTGTACAAAGTATGTGTCAGCTACATTATAATATCTGTAACCGGTATATCCGAATTGATGCAAATGTTCCTGTGTGCAATAGGTATCTTCTCCATAGCCTATCTATTTTTCATATTCCTTAAAACCTATCCTGTTTCCAAGCACGTCATAGCTGTAGTTCTTGCTTTTCCCGATTTTGAGTAACTTAAGCTTCCTCTCTACCAATCAATTCCATAAAACATATCTGTTGTCTTCCATTTAACCAGCTTTGTTTTGTTTCCTGATTCTATATCAACCAGATAAAAAGTTCTTCTATAAAAACTCCCACCAAAAAATGGATTGTCACCTACTGTATAAAACAGATATTTTCCATAAGGCGAGAATTTCAATTCTATAATGTTCTGATTAAATAAATATTGGTTGGTCACATGTTTCTTTTTCTCAGTATTCAAATTGTAAATATATATTTCCGGTTCCTCATAATATGCAATCTTGCTCATATCAACCGGCATATCCATAAGTCCATCCGAGTCAAGAAGATCCGGTAACTCTATATCTAATATACCTTCTTTATTATCTTCTCCTATATTTCTTTCAATAATAGTCCCTCTATCTTTATTCTTACTCATCAACGTTTCATCTGTTTCTAAAAACAATTTATTCTCCATATATTCTTCCTTTATGAAATATGAATAACATAAGAATTTACCACTATTAACAATACTAATATCCCAATTATTTTTTACAGGTTTTATATAACATATATGTGTTGAATAATAACCCCAAAAAAATGTATATCCATCTTTATAGTATTTAGGCATACGAAGCTCTGCCTCTCCCGGAATATCATACTTAATCTCTTCCAATCCTAATTGTTTAACACATTTATTTAAATCACTAATATTTATAATAGGCTTAAATGTATAATCCCTCATATCAAGTTCTGCTATACCCTGAAATCTGTCCTCCCATATCACACCAATAATCTTTTCATAATCATCACTATAGGATAATTCCTGAAATATGTAGTCTGAAATTTTTTCATATTCTCCGGTTTTTATATTGTACTTAAAAGTCCCTTTATTTCCGTCTTCAAGTTCTGCTGCAAATACTATAGGTATACTATCATCCATTTCTTTCAACATCTGATACTTGTTATATTTAGTATAAAGGCAATATATACTTCCAATTATTATCAAAAATATAAATACTTTTATTATATTTTTCTTCATAACAATCCCCTTAATCTACTATGATCCAATTATTCTTATATATTTCATACTAAACTTCTCTGAAATCATCATATTTTGAATTTGAATATATTCCGAAATACCATAGACATTATATACCTCACAGAAATATAATATTTTAGGGATTCTAATTGGTTTTATCTGCTTTTACCACTTATAAAATCTTTTATTCTTTTCTTTAAAATTATTACACCAAGAACAACCATTCCGGATAAATATATTCGTATGTACAAATCAATTAATATTTTATATAAAAATACTACATTTAAGAAGTATGATATCCACACTAATATAAATACTACGCTTTCGGTAATTATTATTATATATATTAGCCAATATACTTTTTCATTCCTTTGCCATAAAAAAAATAATATGCTTGTATACTTATCAAGCTTTATTTTTTTCTTATGTTTATCTATATCAGTTTTATCTGTTCCCCAACAGACACCATAAAGCAGTATATATCCTAAAAAAGTAACCATTGCCGTAGTGCTGAAACTTGACATGAAATCCTCCTATTCTGCAAAGAATTTTTCAACTTTGGTCGATCTGTTTATCTTTTAAATTTCTTACTGTTCTTTTACTCCTTATTGCATTGTTCCACCGGAAAACACAAATACTGCTCATATCACTTCCGCATAATCTCTCCATAACTGATCCAATATACTAAAATATATTTATCTATTTTTACTCGTAATATAATCTTTTACTCTTTTTATCAAAATCTTTATTACAAGTATCGTATCAAATATTGAGCATATTCCTACATATATATTTAAAAATTTTCTCAAAATATTTATATCACCTAGGAAATAAAGAACCCAGACCACAATAAAAAGTATACTTTCACTTATAATTATTATATATACCAACCAATATAATTTTTCATTCCTATTCCATAGAAAAAACAATTTTTCAGTATATTTATTAAGTTTTATCTTTTTTTCATGTTCTTTAAAGCCTATCCTGTTTCCAAGCCCGTCATAGCTATAGCTTCTTGCTTTCCCCAAATTTGAGTAACTTAAATTTTTATTTTTAACAAAGATATTAATCAAATTTACCAACTACATGCTCTTACAGACATTTTATTTACTATATCAAAAAGTTTTCATTTACCATCCCTATACCAATCAAGTTCTATAAAAATCTCTATACTTTAACAAATCATAAGTCTTT